>NZ_JBBCWZ010000005.1:0-83122 GCF_037145695.1 Acinetobacter sp. USHLN143 | reverse complement strand
GATGAAATATTATTGGCGAGATTTTCAAGTCATGACAGCTGACAAAATAGAGCAATGGGTGGAGAAAGTATCAAACCAATTCGGAAAAGAATACATGTTTACTTTTTAATGGATACTTAAGGTTAATAAAAACAATTAGATATGTTATGCCTGAAAATAGGGATATGAAAAAAATCCCCAAAATTTGGGATAAACAGGAAAAGTAAATAAAAATAAATAAATAAATTAAAAATATTTAATAAATTACAATTACATAATTTTAATTTTTACAAAAAATAATATTGCATGATAATTCATGTGAATATGGGATATTAGGTTCTTTTTTTCTCAACTTGAATAAGAATGAGTCAGCACCTAGGGGAAGTGAAATTAATTGGATTTTATTAATAAATACCTTGGATGCGCATATTAATAAATCTCTAAAAGAGAATGGAGTAATTGCTATGAATAAATTAATCAAAGTAACGATGTCAGCATTAGTTTTAAGTTTAGGGACAGCAGCATATGCTGGTGGTAAACCAGGCGGTGGGCACCCAGGCGGTGGTGGGCACCCAGGCGGTGGGCACCATTCTGGAAATCATGGTTGTAGTTCTTCAGGTGATTGTAAGGGTAAGATTGATATTGATTTGGTAGTAGAAAAACACTGCGATCTTGATATTGATGAATCACTACTAACTTTGGATAAAACCAACAGTTATACAGACTCAACAAAGTTCCAAGTTCGCACCAATGCAAATTATTTCTTGGCAATTACAGCGCCAACGACTTTAGCTAATGGAAGTCGCACTGTTCCTGTAGCTGTAACGACAACCGGTGCTGGTGGTCCTTATAGCAGTCCTACAGTAATTAATTGGGATGGTACAGAGCATGAATATACTGTTCAGGCTTCATCAGCAGGTTTAGATGCAATGTCGACTTATGCTGGTACCTACAAAGGTACATATAAGGTCGAAGTCAAATTCTAACACCTAGATAACTTCATACTCATAGTTGGAGGTGTTTTAACACATCTCCAACTTCTTTCTTCATAAAAGAATAAGAGGTGGATATATGTTTCGATCATTGATTTTTATTCTTTTGGGGGTAGTTTGGACGTTGACTGCACATGCTGGAATTCAATTTAGTCCCATTCAAATGTATCTTAAAGACCCTACAAGACAAAAAAGTACAACTGTAGTTGTGGAAAGCACGGGTTTATCGACATCAAAACTTTTTGAGGTTTTAGCTTTTAAGTGGTCTCAAGATAATAAAGGTGAAGATATATTGATCGAAGATGAATCGATCTTATTTAACCCTAAAATTTTTGAACTTAAGCCTGAGTCAAAGCAGTTGGTGCGTGTTGGATTTACTCAGCCACCAGTATTGGCAACTGAAGGTACGTGGCGAGTCATCTTTAAAGAAGTAACGCCAGTTGCTGAAAACACAGCGATTAACTTTTTATTTAACTTTTCATTGCCTTTATTTGTGGGACCTCAAGCAGACCCTAAACTTTCAGTTAATTTGAAAAAGGCAGATGTATCACAAATAATCTATGTTGAAAATAAGGGGAGCTCTCATGTTAAGTTGACTGAGTTACAGGTTATAGATGCTAAAGGTATAACGATGACCAAAATGGCACTAAGCCAATATGTGCTTGGTGGTAATACTATTGAAATACCATTAGAAGGTTTTAAAACTAATGGTGAAATTAAAATTAAAATTAAAACAGAAGATGATGAGAAATACTTAGAATTTATGATCAAAGGGTGATGCTATGATAAAAAGAAATTTTTTTTTATTTATGGTTGTTACTGTAAGCCAAGTGAGCTTAAGTGCTGAAGTGCTTACACCAACGTCAGACCAGCAGCTCAACACAGCCATTGTCAATATTTGGGTCAATGGTGTGGACTATGGAGTGGAAAGTGTTGCTTTTGATCGTTTAGGAAAAAAATTTATTGAATGTACAGCATTATCAAATATTGGAATTGTGGTTGAAAAGTTAGAAAAGGACAGTGTTAAAAAAGATTTTTGTAGTTTGGCAAGCCCTTCCATTACCTTCACTGAAGATCCATCACTCCAGAGCTTAAATATTACCATTCCCGCTGAGTACTTCGCCAATTCGAGCAATAATTTTGTGTACAACACGCCGAGTAAAGCAAGCTTTGGTGGATTTTTAAATTATAGCTTGTTGTACTCACGTGATGAGGTTGAAGAAGAGTTTAATACCTTAGCAGAGCTTGGTATTTTTAAAGATTATTGGTTATTTAAAAATTCATTTATTTATAGAAATAATCCTCTTGATACTGAGAGTAAATTTCTCAGGGTTGAAAGTGTATTTGAATTAGAATTCCCTGATAAATTTTGGCGTTTGACATTAGGAGATAACACGACATCTTTAAACAGTTTAAATAATTCATTTCGCTTTGGTGGGCTTAGTTTTGGAACCAATTATATCGTACGCCCAGACTTTGTGTACTGGAATAGCCCAACATTACAGGGGAGTGCTGCAGTACCTTCAACGGTTGATTTATATTTGAATGGAGTCAATCTGTATCGAGAAAATGTTGGACCTGGAAATTATTCACTACCAACCAGTGGTTTATTAAATAAATCAGGAAATGCACAAATTGTTGTAGAAGATATTCTGGGTAATCGGACTGTTCGAAATTTTCCTATATATATTAATAACCGTTTGTTAAAGCCAAAGTTGGATGAATTTAATATTTCTATAGGTAAACTTCGGTACGGATATGATGAAGTGGAAAGTGATTATCGAGATTTTTTTACTAAGCTTTTATATCGTAGCGGAATTAATAATTACTCGACGCTTGGTACGGATATGCTATATAGCGATAAAGTCCAAAATGTGAGTTTATTGTGGACTCAAGCCATTAAGAATTATGTTTTATTAGATACGATATTATCAGGAAGTAACGCAGATGATAATAATGGTTATGCAGCTTCTTTAGGAATAAGTCGTGACTTTGCTTGGTGGTCTGTGGGTATGCAAAGTCAAATATATTCAAAAGAATATAGGTATTTAGATCTTGAGGATACTCTAACGTATAAAAAAATGACCAATCTATTTTATTTGACTCTTACAAATCTTAATTATTTGGATAGTGTAGGATTAAATTATATTGATCAGACTTATTATAACAATGATGAAGTGAGTCTTGATGATCGTAAAGTGCTTAATCTGAGTTTAGGTAAGAGATTGACACCGAAGTTAGATGTCGCTTTTGGATATTTTAAAGATTTTGGTGGGGATAGCGATTCAGGATTTAATATTGTCTTTAACTATGATTGGGGTGATCGACGTCGGCTAACTTTGGATCATTATACACAAAATGAAAGTACCCGTTTGAACTATTCTCGAACGACAATTGGTCAAGAAGGGTTTGATTATACCGTGGGTGTTAACCATATGGATAATGAGGTTAATTTAAATGGATACGGACTGTGGAAAACAAATGTTGGTGATTTGAGGCTCTCGCATGATGAATATAGTGATGGACGATTAAGTCAAGTGAATTTTAATGGCGCATTGGTTTGGTTGGGTAATCAGGTTGCTTTAACTAAATATGTTAATAATTCATTTGCTTTGTTAAATGTAAGTGATCATGCAGATTTAGATATTTACCGTTCTTCATCTTTGATTGGGAAGACCAATCAGAAAGGATATATGTTTGTACATAATATTATTCCATATATTCAATATGACTTATCTTTTGATCAGAACCAATTAAATATGGATGAAACTTTTGATTATGCTTCGAAGAAAATAGTTGGTTTAGATCAGCGGGGCTATAAAGTTAATTTCCCAATTTATCAAACTAAGCGAATAGCAGTTCGTTTAATTGATGCGCAAAGGCAACCTTTGATTCGTGGTGCTCAAGTTGTCGTTAACGATAAAACTGAAGAACCATATTTTGTAGACAGTAAAGGAGTGGTTTATGTCTATGCAACCCAAGCAGCAGCATATAAATTTTTCGTAAATTTACAAGGAGGTCAAACTTGCCAAGCAGATGTTGTGGTTTCGCAAAATCAATTCCAAGATCCGGAACACGAGATTTTGGATGTTTTATGTAAATAGGTGAATTATGAAAAAATATATAATATTGGTGTTGAGTGCGTGGATGGCAACATCAGCACAAGCAACACAACAATGTGCAATTGATGGTTTTTCAAACTCAAATATGCGATTAAGTAGTTATAGGCATAGTCAAGCTGCAACTTCATTTAATGTGCGTTGTGATCAAGGTTATTCGATTGTTTTTAACAGCGAAAACCTTACCAATGCAAATGGAACAAGCTATGTTTCCAATGGGCCTTATAAGTTGCGGACCCAATTAAATTTGCAAGGTGCTGGGCAAAATTTATGGGGGGTTCAATTAAGACAAGCACCATCTGAAAGACAGAAATATGTAATTGCCGTTCAACTGCAAGATAATCCCTATAATGGTGTGCCTGCAGGTGTGTATAAAGATAGGGTTTCTGTTGATATAATTTTTTAAAGAGAATGGATATGCAGTATTCATTATTTTAGTCCAAGATTTCATATGTGACTCTTGGACTTTTTATTTATAAGTATGTTAATAAGCGGGTTTTCATTAATTTATTGTGGTCATAAAATATTCACATGTGTGTTCTAAGATTGAATAAAATATAACGATATAAGAGTGTTTAATGAATCTGCTCAATTATCCAACGCAGTTTGAACAACGATCGAATAAATTATTCAAATTTTCTTTCAAAAATCAGAACCTCAATCCTAAATTTCAACATAACTATTCAATTCAAACACTAATCCGGCCCCCTCTAAAAATCGCCA
This sequence comes from Acinetobacter sp. USHLN143, assembly GCF_037145695.1. Taxonomy (GTDB): domain Bacteria; phylum Pseudomonadota; class Gammaproteobacteria; order Pseudomonadales; family Moraxellaceae; genus Acinetobacter; species Acinetobacter fasciculus. Next base: position 78,309 of record NZ_JBBCWZ010000005.1, on the reverse strand, counting down.
TTGTGACAGATACGTGGGCGCCAGAAATTAATGGTGTTGCACATTCTTTATTGCAACTGTGTAAGGGCTTGCAGCAACAAGGCAACTCCATTTTTTTAATACGCCCAGAACAGTCCGAAAGTTGTCAGGATTTTCGACCTGATCAAGAGTGTTTGGTTCGAGCGCAGTCGATTCCTAAATATTCAGGTTTACAATTTGGCTGGACTTTGTTGCATAAATATGTAAGCATCTGATTTAAATAAATTTAATTTTAGATCAAAAAATAATCAAAACTTTTAAAATCATATAGTTATGAAATCTTTGTGCAACAAAGCCCATCAAATTTATTAACAAGATCTTGAATCTGCTTTTTTCTTTCTGCTAAGTTGATCACTTTTAACTCTTAGAGGTACTAAATATCGAGTAAATATACTATAAAATTAATTAGCTTAATCATTTAAATTTTCATAAATTTTAATTAACTCAATAATTAAATTTAATTCATTCGAAATATCTGGTTGTGAAGACTCTTTACTTAAAGCTTTTAGTTTTTCAATAATTAACTTTATAGAAGCTTTTTTGGTAAATAAGTCAGAAATATTATGCTTACGAATAAAGTCTGAAAGGGCTAAATGAACATAAGGTTTAACTGATTCAATAGATGAATGTCCAGTCCATTCTAATAGTTCTAGAGTAAGAAGTTCAGTATTAGTTAGTAGTTCATTAAGGACTTCTGGATTTTTATTAGAATAATCATTTAGTATGCATTTTAGCTGCTCAGTAATAAATCTATGTCTAAACATATGAGCCATAGCATCTCCAGTAACTCCTGAATTTTTTTTCCAGGAATTAATATAAGTTGTTAATGTATCAGGTGATAATGGCTTGCCATTTTTATGATTAATGAAAACATAATCATGATCTTCTATATTTAATTTTTTTATTATAGATGTTCTATATTTTCTTATATATGAATTTAAATTTAATAGAAAAATTCTAGGAACAGGAATATAACGATAAGTATTATCAAATAGCTTCTTCAAATTAAAGATTTTAAGACTTGGTGAGATATCCGTGCTTTTTAAAGCATTTTTTACGTCACTGACTTTTAATAGTAGTACTTCTGATCTGCGTGCTCCAGTTTGTTCTAAGGTTTCAATTAAACATAAGTTACGAATTCTTAATGCTTTATCATTATGATTTCCAATAAATTCTTTTAATGTTTCTATTTTTGAATCGGAGATAGGAAATCTTCTCTTTAGGGGACTTTTATAAGGAAAAGATAGGTGGTCATAAGTCTTGTTCTTATGTTTAGTTCTTAAATTAGCATAATTTGATTTTTTTTCAAAAACATATATAGCATTAAAGCTATCTGTACCTATAAAGTATTGGAGTTTATATATTTTTTGTATAAAAAAAAGGAATTTTATACATTCTCTCCCAATCTTTATAACTTGATTATTTTCCCGCTTTCTTTGATTGGTTTTAGGATCAACTTCAATAATTAAAGAATTAATAAATTCTTTAAATAGATTATCATTAAGGCTAGAGAAAGAAGGTATAGTCTTTTTATTATAGAAGCAGAATTTAACTAAATGATATATATTGTTAGCATATGTTCTTAATGATCCTCCACGATGCTTTTGCGATTTACTTAATTTAACTTGTTCGAGCATGTAGCAATTAGCCTCAAAACAAGGTATCCCATTAGGATAGTAAATCATAGGAATAGAGCCTTTTTTAAAGAACTTAAGCTCCTCATCAATTATAGAGTAATAATTAAAAAGTATAAAATTATCAATCAGTTGTATTGAGTTATTCATGCGGATCTCCTTGGGTGTAACCAAGTAAGATTTCAATTTCTTTATTTTTGATTTTAAAATCTTCAATTAGTTCAGAATTTCCACTTTTGTAAGCATAATCATGAAGTTTAGACATTAGTATTATTACTAATTCGGAAAGTTGTAAGTTTTTAACTTGCAGATTATAAATAACTGTTTGCTCATTTTTTCTAGAATTATTATTTTTTTTGATATTTTCAATTGATCTCTTCGCATTAAGTCTATAATTATTTAACTCTAAATAACCTCCATTAATTAGTTTGTTAGCTTTATTTACATGGGTGTTAATAGATAGAGAAACTATATTTAAATTTTGATCTTCAAATTTTGCAAAATTGATTTTTGACCTAAGGATATTTCTATAATGTCCATTATTATATTTATTTGGATTTTCGATAATATCTTTTAATAGCGAAATTTCATTTTCAAAAGATTTTTTTAAAATTTCAGAATTAAACATGTTATTCACCAGTAATGGTTAAAATTAGTTTGAAATCTCTAATCTTTCTACCATCCTCTGTTAGTTTTGTAAAAAACTCAGGCTTTAAGTCAATTATATTAGTTTCAATGAGTTGTGATATTTTATTCTCGGCATCAATTACATCTTTTAAATAATAAACACATTCCATATGTTTGTATTGTTCAAATGTTTCTACTTCTGATAGAAAAGAAAACTCACTTACTTGATAATGTTCTAAAAGTAAAGGGAATAGTTTTTCAATATTTTCTATATGCTTTTCCCTGTCAATATTTTGAAATTCTTCTATAATTGATCTTGCTTTTATTCCAGCTAAAGTTTCTCCATTAATATTTTCAGTAATATAGTGATATAAATGTTCAGTATCGGTATGACCTAAGAAGTCCCTTAATGCATCTAAACCTTCATAACTTTTAGACCAAAAAAACAACATTGCAAAAAATCGCCTTAATTGATGTTGTCTAATATAAAATCTTCTAAAGTCGTTCTTTTTATACTCAATCACTTTTGAAGAGAAATAATCACAGAAAAGATCTAAATTTTTATTATATTTGGCTATATTTAAATTAGAAATTTTTAAATCTTTTGGACTTATACCTATTAAGAGGGAAGTGTCATTGCTACAAAAATTATTTTTAATTAAAAAATTATTAAATTTTTGAAGTTTGTATATAAAACCCGCTATTGATCTTAAAATTGGTTTGGATAATATTTCTCTATACCTATCTTCGAAAGAGAATCCACTTTTTCTATTTTCAAATAAGATATCAAAATCAATGTCATTATTCTCCAGTGGATCTAAATTTTTAGGTAGTAAACAATATTCATTTTTCATTTCAATGATTTCTGCTTGTCTTCGAGCCATTGTTGCTCCTATTAGAACTTGTAAGCTCGAAATTAGAACATCAAATAAGTTAAAAAGACCTTCATTATTCCTGATTTTATTAATTCTATTTTCTGCCTCGGGCTTAATATTCCATTGCTGTACACCAATATTTCGTAATTTAGTAGTTAAAAATAAATTAATATTAATATTTTTAATTTCATTTTTTTGAATTAATTTTTGATTTTTAATATATATAAAAACTCTTTCTATTGATGTTAGGATTTCATCCATATACTCAATAAGGAATTCAAAGGCATGCTTTATAGATACAAAAACTATATCAGAAGGCAATGTTACGAATCTTCCTAAAGGGGTAAGTTCAACTTGATTGTTAATATCCTTTAAATTAATTTCTCCTATATTTGATACTATATTGCAGCTAGTTAAATAATTTTTTTTATTTATTATTTGTGAGGCTAGTGCAATCTTGCTAAGGTAAAAAGACATAGCTTTAAAACTTAAAGATTCAGACTCCTCATTTCTTACTGGTACTGCTTTATATTCCTTGCTATCACAACAATCTTCGACAAGGTTAAATTCTTCAATAATTGGAAATTTAATTTCATATATAGAAATACAGTTCTTATATAAAAAATCAAAGTAATTTGTTCTTAAACTTATTCCCTTTCTATGAGGATGCTTTTTATAAGCATTATTTTTATATAACCAAAATCGACACTTGTTAATTTGATCTTCATCTAGATTTAAATGTATATTTTGATTTTCTGGCTCTGAATAAGGATACTTTTCTAAAAAATCCCTATATTCTACTAGATCTATATGCTCAATTTTATCTAGAAGAAAGTTTTGTACTCTTTTAGAGTATTCATATATGCCTTCTTCACATCCATATTTTCCTAATTTTACTAAAATGTCTATGAAAAAAGGTTTATCTAATGCATTTAATTGTCTTTGTTTTAACTTAATTTTTTCTGAATTTAATATTATGCTATCAATTAATATATATACTTGTCTTATGGCTCTATTGATTGTTACCTTGCTTGGATTATTGCCATTGTAGTATTTTGGGTTACCACAATATATAATCCAGTCTTTGAAAAAATTTAATAAATTTTTATGGTCAATTAATTTTGATTCATCATTTATTATAATTTTCTCAAAATTAATTACTTGTGGTTGTTTTGTTAGGTTTAATATCCAAATATTATCAGTATAGGTTGTCTCTTCTGAAAACCAATAAGGCTTTTCATGGCTAAATTTATAAGCATTTATCAGTGGAGATAATGCTTTTTCAATAGCTTTTTCGACTTTGTGATTATATTGCTCTTTATCCAATATGATTTTTTTTAAAACATTAATTTCTTCATTGTTTAAGTTTGTTAAATCTTTTTTATTTTTTTCAATTTTGTCTATTAAATTAAGTGTTTTAGCATCCATTACTTAACTCCTTCTATTGCCTTAAATACTGTTCTTTCTGGCAGAGGGCTTTTCTTAGCCTCTTGATAAATGGCTAAAACATCATCATCTATATATAAGGCTTGATTCCTGTTTTTTAAAGCAAATTCTAACTGTGAAATTATGAAGTGTGCACTTTGATGCCATTTACTTATTATTGTATTTAACTCAACTATATTTTCTTTTTTATCAAAGAAATTAATGATTGCTATTAACCATTGGAGTAAGCCAACAGAGAGGGGAAAAACACCAATAGTATTTTCTTTATCAATATTATTTTTACTATATGGTCGAATTTTTCCTTTTTCTAAAAATTGTGGAATACTTTCTAAGCTATGATTTTTCAGGAATAAATCTAATTCTTCTGGTGTAAAATCTACCGCTTTATATAAATGCTCACTTGTTTTCATGGCTTCATATACAATTGCATTTTGAAAAATTCTTATCCACCTATTACTAAAATAGTTCCATAAGGGTTGGGGAAGATATTTTTTTATTAGCCTAGGCTGGCAATATTCATGACCCAAGGCAGTGCTCATTGCATATATTGATGCAGTTTCGATATAGATTTTTACAGCATTCGATGCTCTAAAACGGGTCAATGAAAGATTGTCTAAAATATTCTTTGCTTGTATTTCATTTCTTATAAGATTATTTTCTTGGTCATAAGAATTTTTGATAAATATTTCTTTATAATACTCTCCATTGGGTTTGGTTGTAGGATTTGGAATTTTTTTGCTTCGTGAGGGTGGAGTAAAAACACTACTAGAAGTTAAAAGCATATATTCATAATTTTTATCATCGTTTTGTTTTAAGTGCTCTCTCCCTATCTTGGTTATTTTAATCAAGCATTCCACTATATATTTTGATTTCTCATTTAAAATAATAGTCTGCCTTGCATTTTTATAACCTTTTCTGCTTTTATAAGATGTAATACACCATTGCCCGTTGATCTCTTCATATCCTGTTCTGACTCCATTTTCATAAAGTTTCCATTCTGTTAACCATGCTTCTGTTATTGCAGGATGTTCATAAATCAACAAAATTAAAAATGGATAAATTGTTTTAAAATCAATTTCAGGTATATAATTTCTTATCAATTTTGTTTTTCTAATTAATCCTAAAAATGACTGATAATGAGATACATTAGGATAGGTAAAAGGGTATTCCCTATAAGTAGCGCAAACATTTTCTATATTATTTAGTCCAACTGATGTAGGATTTTTACTTCCTCTACCTCTTAAAACTACTGTTTCTTCTGGTTTTTTAATTCTTCCTTTGTCAGCAAACTCATTAAAATTTTTATATATATCCATAATTTGTTTAATATGTTGTTCACAACAAGAGACAACATGCTGAATATCTTTAACAATTTCTTCGAAAATTTTTTCTTTAGCTTCTTTTGTGGAATAAGAAATAGGTACTCTTGTAATAAGTTTGTCAGTAAAGACTTCTTCTGCTTCATTTTTTAAGTGTGTATAGTCTCTAAGATTCGATTTTTTAAATACTGGGGCTAGTATTGGGTAATAGGTAGGAGGAAATATTTTTTCTTCAATTAGATCGTTATATAAGCATACAACAGCACTCCATCTTTTTAAAAAGGATTGATGTGATAGTCTTTTCTGTTGAATTTCTAAAATACATATATTTAATATCCTATACATGGTTTCGAAAGCATTTTGGCTATTCATGTAATACATTAATTCTTCTAAATTTTTGAATGCTAGAGTTAGCCTATTTAATAATAATGTTAAATTACCTACATCCCTTTCTAAAGTGACTTTATTTTTTCTCAACCCTATATTAATCATGGCATTATGAATTTTTCTTGTGAATTCTTCGCCATAAAGTGTGTAGCAGTTTGCTAAGTTTAAATAGATGATTTCCTGGTCACTACTTCTAATAGGCCAACCTGAATAGAATAAGAGTCTTTCGTTAGGATCATATGCTAAATAGGATTTTATTAGATCTTGTACATCTGAACTTATCGAATCATTGCTAACTTTGACTTTACTAAGCTCAAGTTTTTTCAATTCAGCTAGTTTAGAGAAAAATTTATAGGCTAAAAAAGAATATAGGTATTTAACCCGAATACTCGTGTCTAATTCTTTATAAATAAAACAGATAAATGATTTATAGTGATTTTCTAAATTTTCATTATTCAATGGCTTAAAGTTAAAATCCTTAATAGGCTTTTTATACTTAATTTCTATAAAAATAGCTAATAGGTCTGAAAAGTAATATGTTTTTCTTTTATATGTTGTACCTAAACTAAGATCAATTATCTGTTTTATCTCATCAGATAAGACATGCTCCAAGGAGTAATGATCAAATTTAAGACTTAACATTCTTACCCTCAACGAATTGATCTTTACATATTGCTATTTTTGATCATATCTTATTCAATTAAAAGTGTAGATATGTAATTAAGTTTTTCATTAAAATAGCTTTTTTATATTTTGATGATAATTCTAATTTAGGGAAACAGGCAGTTCGTCCAGAAATAAAACCCCTAAATGTGCCAGGGTAATTTCTCCTGGCTTGGGGTGTGAGCCGCCACCGACCAATGCCACCGCAGAAGCAGTATGGTGTGGTGCTCGAAACGGCCGTTGTCCAAAAGGGTGATTGGCATTCGCCACCGAATAAATACTGGCCACTTCCAGATTTTCCTGCGTCTTTAAGGGCGGCAAAATACTGGCCAATCGAGAAGCCAGCAAGGTCTTGCCTGTTCCGGGTGGGCCTCGAAACAGCAGGGAATGACCACCTGCCGCAGCAATTTCCAAGCCACGCCGTGGTCGTAATTGTCCTTTTACATCCGCCAGATCAAACTTATAAAAATGGTCTGTATTGAGTGGACTGGCTTCTATTTGCGGTAAGCGCTGCGCTTGGGAAAGATGTTCACACACTTCTTTTAAATGATTGGCTGCAAAGACTTTAAAGTCTGGGAGCTGACAGGCTTCCTGTGCATTGGGGCCAGGCAAAATCAGTTGATGCTGTTCACTTTGACAGGCAATGGCAATACTTAAGGTGCCGCTGACAGGACGTAATTGACCATCGAGGGCCAACTCGCCAATAAACTCCAGATGCTCAGTACAATCTTCAGGCAGCTGGCCTGAAGCCACTAAAATGCCTAATGCAATCGGTAAATCCAGACGTGATCCATCTTTCGGTAGATCTGCTGGCGCCAGATTAATGGTCAGACGTTTGGTCGGAAATTGAAAGCCGCTATTCAAAATGGCAGAGCGTACCCGGTCTTTACTTTCACGTACCGCTGCTTCGGGAAGCCCCACTATAGTGAGTGAAGGCATACCCGAACTGACATGAACTTCGACTTCAATTAAAGGCGCATGCAGGCCCAGCAAGCCTCGCGTATAAATTTTAGCAAAAGACATTATTATTGTTCCAATATGGTGCGTTATTTTTATCGTTCTGGTGTCTTTTGTGCACTGTAGTTGTGCTTATTTTTTGTTCGAAATTTTCTCTTCTAATGCTTCCACCTGTTTGAGCAAATCATTCAGGCGATGATTGGCATTATTTAGGGCAGTACGCTGACGTTCTATTTCTTCTTTAGACACCAAATCCATTTTCGCCACAGCTTCATTTAACAGGGCACGGATATTATGTTCCAAATCTTTCTTGGGTTGTTCGACTTGCTGCAAAATTGCTTGTAATAAAGTTTCAATCATCGTCTGATCCATCGCCGTAGAAAGGAGCGCACAGTTTAGCATTGCTAAAATGCAGACTATAGTATTTCAGACAAAATATAGACTTATTCGATTAAAGATATTGTAAAAATCCACATAAAAAATGTCTATTTTTTGAAGATTCAAAGCCTTTATCCGTATAAAATAAGGTATAAATAAACCACATGCCAGGCTTTCTAATTTCCCCCGACCTTAGGAATCTTGGCATGAAATTTGAACGTAAAACCTTACTGGTGAAATAAGCCGAAGGAAAACAAACATGAAGCTCGTAACTGCAATTGTAAAACCTTTTAAATTAGATGATGTTCGCGAAGCATTGTCTGAAATTGGTGTTCAAGGCATCACTGTAACTGAAGTGAAAGGCTTTGGTCGTCAAAAAGGCCACACTGAACTCTATCGTGGTGCTGAATACGTTGTAGATTTCTTGCCGAAAGTCAAAATTGAAATCGCGATTAGCGATGAAATGGTAGACGCGGTGATTGAATCTATTACTCGTGTGGCGAGCACTGGAAAAATCGGTGACGGAAAAATTTTCGTGACTAACTTGGAACAAGTCATCCGTATTCGTACAGGTGAAACAGGTGCAGACGCTGTCTAACTTGGCACGAAGTTTGCTGAGTACCTAATAACTCACAAAAACTTGGTTGGGGGATACGAATGAAAAAAATGCTACTCGCGTTCGGCATGGCCGGCGCTCTTTTTGGTGGTTCTGTTGCATGGGCTGAAGAAGCTGCAACAGCAACAACACCGACAGAAGAAATTGTGCTTGTTGAAGAAGCAGACGATACAACAAATACAACAACAGACACTACAGCAGCAATTGCTGAAGCAGCGCCAGTTGAAGCTGCAGCACCTGCAGAAGAAGAACCAACGCTAGATACCGGCGATACCGCCTGGGTTTTAACCTCTACCGCTCTAGTTTTACTCATGACCATTCCTGGCTTGGCGCTATTTTATGGCGGTATGGTCCGCAAGAAAAACGTTCTAGCGACGATGGCACATAGCTTTATTGCTGCAGCGGTGGTCAGTATTGCCTGGGTGATTATTGGTTATACCCTAGCTTTCGGTGAAGGCAATGCCTTTATAGGCGGCCTGGACAAGTTCATGCTGGCCGGTATTACCACAGAGGCGCTTTCAGGCACGATTCCTGAAATCCTGTTTGTGATTTTCCAAATGACTTTTGCCATCATTACGGTTGCCATCATCAGCGGTTCGATTGCAGAACGTATGAAATTTGGTGCTTTCGTTGCTTTTATCGCACTTTGGGTGGTGATTGTTTATGCACCAATTACCCACTGGGTATGGGGTGGTGGCTGGTTAGGTAACGACGGCGCGCTTGATTTTGCCGGTGGTACGGTTGTACATATCAACTCGGGTGTTGCCGGTCTGGTAGCGGCATATATGCTGGGCAAACGTATGGGTTTGGGTCGTGAATCTATGGCACCGCATAACCTGACGCTTACAGTAGTTGGTGCATCTTTGCTCTGGGTAGGCTGGTTCGGTTTCAACGGTGGTTCTGCATTAGGTGCCAACGGTTCTGCAGGCTATGCCTTGATCGTGACTCAAGTCGCAGCAGCGGCAGCAGCCATCTCCTGGTTAATCACTGAAAAACTGGCACGTGGTAAAGCTTCTGTACTGGGCGGCGTATCGGGTGCAGTTGCTGGTCTGGTGGTCATTACTCCAGCTGCAGGTTTTGTGACTGTAGGCGGCGCATTGGCGATGGGTCTGATCGGTGGTGTGGTGTGCTTCTGGGGGATTACTGCACTGAAACGCGCATTGAAAGCCGATGATTCTTTAGATGCTTTTGGCCTGCATGGTGTAGGTGGTATTGTTGGCGCGATTTTAACGGCCTTCTTTGCCAGCGAATTCATCATGGGTGACAATGCTCCTGCCAATGTCATGCATCAGCTTTGGGTGCAAGTGGAAGGTGTACTGGCAACCATTGCTTACTCTGCGATCATGACCTTCATTATCCTGAAAGTCATTGACTTGATCATTGGAATCCGTGTGGCATCTGATGATGAGCGTATGGGTCTGGATTTAAGCCAACATGGCGAACGTGTCGAATAATAATAAATCCACCATAATCAATATATAGTGTAAAACAGCCCGAATGGGCTGTTTTTTTTCTATATGTTGCGTAAAACTCTACAAAGTTTGTAATTTTTGCTACACTCGGAATCCATCTGGATTTGTTCAATTAAACCGCTATGCATTGCCCATTTTGCAATACTGCAGACAGTAAAGTGATTGATTCACGCCTGGCAGCTGAAGGATGTCAGATTCGTCGTCGCCGTGAATGTGTCAGTTGTAATGAACGCTTCACTACCTTTGAAAGCTATGAAGTGGTGATGCCGCGCGTCATCAAGTCGGATGGTAAAAATGAACCTTTCGATGAAGCCAAATTACGCCGTTCCCTGATGCATGCCTTACAAAAACGCCCGGTGACCCAAGAGCAGATTGAAACGGTGCTGAGCGATATTCAGCTACAGATTCGTCGTTTAGGTGAGCGTGACGTGAAATCACGTACCATCGGTGAAATCGTGATGCAGTCTTTATTTGCTCTGGATCATGTTGCTTATGTGCGTTTCGCTTCGGTCTATCAGGATTTTCAGGATGTTGAAGCTTTTCGTCATCAGATTGAACAGATGCAACAACGAGAATTACAAGAATAAGCATGGTTGAACTGAATCAAGATCAAGTCTGGATGCGCCGGGCCATTGAATTGGCTCGTCAAGGGCAATATTCCACCAAACCGAATCCGAATGTCGGCTGCGTCATTGTTAAAGATGGCATCGTGATTGGTGAAGGCTTTCATCCCCAAGCCGGCCAGCCACATGCTGAAGTCTTTGCGCTGCGTCAGGCCGGTGAACAGGCCCGTGGTGCAACCGCTTATGTGACTTTAGAACCTTGTGCGCATTATGGCCGTACGCCGCCTTGTGCCAAGGGTCTGGTTGAAGCAGGTGTGGCTAAAGTTGTCGTGGCCTGTCCAGATCCCAATCCGCTGGTGGCTGGCAAGGGTGTACAGATCCTGAAAGATGCCGAAATCGAAGTCGAGATTGGCATCTGTGAAGATGAAGCGCATCAGCTGAATCAAGGCTTCCTGAAAGCCATGGCGACTGGCATGCCTTATATGCGTTTAAAAATTGCCTCAAGTCTGGATGGCCGTACCGCGATGGCATCGGGTGAATCAAAATGGATTACCGGTTTAGCAGCACGTCAGGATGTACAGCACTGGCGTGCGATTTCAGGCGCAGTGATTACCGGGATTGATACGGTTCTTGCGGATGACTGTGAACTGAATGTGCGTCAACTGGATGGCCTTGAAGATATCAAGACTGTGGTGCAACCGAAACGGATTATTCTGGACCGTCAGGGGCGTTTACCACTCAACGCAAAAATTTTAGTGCAACCTGAAACAGTGATGGTCATGGGGCCATTTCGTCAGGAGCTTGCAGATCTGGGTGTGCTACACTTGCCGGTACAGCCTTTAGCAGAATTATTAAAGCAACTGGTTCAACAGCATCAGATTTATGATGTCTTGGTGGAAGCAGGGGCGACCTTATCTACGGCATTTTTACAACAAAAATTGGTTGATGAACTGATCAGTTACGTTGCACCGACCCTATTGGGTCAGTCTGCGCGTACCATGTTTAATGCAGAATTTAGCCATATGGCCGAACAACTCCGATTTAAGCTGCGCGATGTAACTCGCTTAGGTGATGACGTGCGCTTCAGGCTAATTCCTTTTCAAGAGACACTATGAGTTCAGAGTCTACGGTTTATCATAAACGTCGCCATGCGGCACGTACCACCGATGAATATCTTTTCCATCAACTGGTTCCTTATCTGGGCAATAAGCGCCGTTTACTGCATTTAATTCTGGAAGCTCTGGAGAGTACAGGAACCCTGAAACGTAGCGATGGCCGTGCTCCAATCTTTGCTGACTTTTTTGCAGGTTCAGGCGTGGTCTCGCGTTTGGCCCGTCAGAATGGTTATCGCGTCATTGCCAATGACTGGGAACCGTATAGCCATGCGCTGAATCATGCGGTACTGGCCTGTACTGAAGCACCGGCATTTAAAGAACTCGGTGGCTATCAGAAAGCGATTGATTATCTGAACCGTCTGCCGGAAGTTAAAGGCTGGGTGACGCATAACCTGTGTCCGCGTAATGATGAAATTTATGATCCAGCCCGTGATCGTTTGTTCTTTAAACGTCGTAACGGCATGCGTATTGATGCCATCCGTCAGCAGATTGCAGCCTGGCAGGCACAAGGTGCAATTGATGATGTGGAAATGTCTGCCTTGCTGGCACCCTTGCTGTATTCCGCCAGTTTTGTCAGCAATACTTCTGGTGTTTTCAAAAGCTTTCACCATGGTTGGGGCGGGAAAACCCAAACTGCGCTGGAACGGATTGAATCTTTACTATGGTTAACGCCAAGTCGTTTTTGTGAATCGGATCAGAAAAAAGGAATGGCCGCAGAAATGTGGTGTGTCGATGCCCAGCATCTGGCCAACCAGATGAACGGTTTTGAAGTAGACGTAGCTTATCTGGATCCACCGTATAATCAGCATGCTTATAGCAGTAATTATCATGTGCTGAATGCGCTGACCTTATGGGATCAGGCCGATTTACCGACTCCAGATACCAAGGGCTTTAAGAGCGGGATTGACCGGGCATGGCGCAAAGAGCGTCCGAGCCAGTACAATTCCTCTAAATATGCCAAAGAAGCTTACGAGAGCCTGTTGGCGACCATTAATGCACGTTTCATCCTGACCAGTTATTCAACTGACGGGAATATCAGCGCAACTGATTTGTTACAGGCCAATCTGAAACGTGGCCGGGTGACCTTGCTGACCCAAGATGTGCCGCGTTATCGTGTTAGCAAACAGCGCCAGTCTGAACGTGCACGCGTGCTGGAATTTATTGTGATTACCGATACCCACGCCAAGTCAGGTCCACCGATCCGTCAATTACTCAGCCAGCTGCATCATTATGCAGAATTGGGCGGTGTGGATACGACCGGCGTCAGTACCCAGTTGGCCCTCTGGTAAAAGAATTGAAAAGGAAATAAAAATGTTTACAGGTATTATCGAAAGCCTCGGCAAAGTCGAAAGTCTGCAAAGCGTTGGCGGTGATGTACGTTTGCGTATCCAGACTGATCTGGACATGTCCGATGTACATCTGGGTGATTCTATTGCGACCAATGGTATCTGCCTGACCGTGATCGACTGGGGCGAGAACTGGTATGCGGCTGATGTTTCCCGTGAAAGCTTGAACCGGACCACGCTCGGCACCTGGAAAGCCGGTCAGCCTGTCAATGTTGAAAAAGCCATGTTGCCGACTACGCGTTTTGGCGGTCATATTGTGTCAGGTCATGTGGATGCAGTCGGTGAAATCACGCTGGTTCGTGAAGATGCACGTTCGATTTATTATGAAGTCACTGCACCTGCTGAAATTGCCAAATACCTGGCAGAAAAAGGCTCGGTTACAGTTGATGGTATTAGCCTGACGATTAATCATTTACGTGGCAGTGTGATCAGTCTGAACCTGATTCCGCATACTGCTGAACGGACCAATATTGGTACCTGGAAAGTCGGTAGCAAGGTCAATCTGGAAGTGGATGTATTGGCACGTTATATCGAGCGCTTATTGCTCGGTGATAAAGCCGCCGAAGCCACTGAACAATCAAAAATCAGCATGGATTTCCTGGCTGAAAATGGTTTCTTAAAATAAGAGAAATGTTGATTTACTGAACAGTCTGATTGAAAAATTAGACTGTTTTTTTATTTTTCGGGATAATCAGCAGTTCAACTTGCAAATATTGCCTGGGTGGACGGGTCGAATGCTCGATTTTTTACTGAACTTGGAACAGTCATTGCCGCTATTGCTCGATCAATATGGGGTATGGATTTATGCAATCCTGTTTCTGGTGATTTTTGCAGAAACCGGTTCTGTATTTTTCTTTTTCCTGCCGGGTGACAGTCTATTGCTGGCTGTGGGAGCTTTGTGCGCCAGCAGCGACCTGGTGACCTTGCATTCGATGGGGCTGTTGTTATTCACTGCCTCGGTGCTGGGCTATAGCGTGAATTATTACACCGGAAAAGTTCTCGGCTTAAAATATTTCAACCAACATTCACGTTATTTCAAGCCGGAATATATGGTGAAAACCAACCACTATTTTATGAAACATGGCGGTAAAACTATTTTAATCGCACGTTTTATTCCCTTTGTCCGCTCATTTGGCCCTTTTGCTGCCGGTTCAGCGCATATGAGCTTTGCCACATTCAGCTTTTATAATATTGCGGGTGGCATCCTCTGGATTGGCACTTTATTAAGCATTGGCTATCTGCTCGGAAATGCTGCCTTTATGCTGGCAGATTTTTTGTAAGATGCGACATAGAAGATAAAAAAGCCCGAATTTTCGGGCTTTTTTAATGTGAAAGGATCATTTAAATATTGCGTGGCTGATCAGAAAATTCAGAATTTTTCAGCATATACTCGATTTCTTCTTTGGCTGCCGCACGCATTTTTTCACGCAGTGCATTGACGGTCTGTTCAATCACGGTTTCTGCCTCAAGTTCCAGACGTAAACGCACACTTTCTAATTCGGATAAAATGCTCTGATCCTCAATCTGGATGCGACCTCTGGCAAAATCAAAAGTCGTCTCAGGATTTTTTGCATAACGTGCGACATAGTGCTGCACTTCAGCTTCTAGATGCGTATTTATTTCAGCAAGCATTTGGATCTGTTCGCTCAATTTTCGCTGTTCTTCAAGACGTAGCTGTTCTTGATAGGCCTGTTCCTCGGCACGCTTTTCGGCCAAAGCTTTTTCGAGCGCGAGCTGTTTGCGAATACGGGCTTCTTCAATCAATTCGGCCTTGCGCTGCGCATAGGCTGCTTCAATCTTGCGTTCAGATTCCTGCTGCAAGTGCTGGTCACGACTCTGCCATTCTTCCAAAGACGTTTCTGGCTTTAAAATATCGCAGATCCGAGAGAGGTCATCGATAAAGGTCTGACGCACAGCTTCCGGCACATTTAACCAGCGCTGTTTAAAATCGGGACCTACATTTAATGCCACGTGCCTCTCCTTGTGGATGATATCGGTTAAAGCTTATGGGTGTCCGGTTCAATACCTAATCGACGATATTGCTTGAATTTTTCACGACCCAGCTGTTTAGCTGTTTCATGATTTTCAATGATCTCAATAATGTGACTAAATTTTGCGTAAGGTTCAAGTGCTTCCGGATTAAAATTGAAAATAATCCAGTCGGACTGTTCCGGTAGTGTGGCCGAAATACAGACCATCGCCTGAGGCTGGTCAATACCATGTGGAATAAAGCTGCTGGGGTCAAAGCTCCACAGACGTTCATCTAGCTGCTGTTGCAAATCTGTATCGGCACACAGTAACCAGATCCGCGCCGGCTGACGCAGAATCTTACGGCATAAACGACAAGTGCTGTCCACTTGTCGTTCAGGGCTTTTTTCAAATAAATAAAAGCTGACTTTAGCCATTGCTTTGAACGCGATTCGCCAGGAATTGCATCAATAATGGAACTGGACGGCCGGTCGCCCCTTTATTGGTGCCTGAATTCCACGCCGTACCGGCCACATCGAGATGTGCCCAGCGATATTCACGGGTAAAACGTTGCAGGAAGCAGGCTGCAGTCACAGAACCGGCTTTTGGCCCACCGATATTGCCAATGTCCGCAAATGGTGAATCCAGCTGTTCCTGATAGTCATCCAGTACCGGCATACGCCATACCCGGTCAAATGAATGCTGGCCGGCAGCTTCCAGTTCTGCTGCCAGTTTATCATCTGGCGTGAACAGACCTGTCAGCACTGAACCCAAAGCGACCACACAGGCACCGGTTAAGGTCGCAATATCAATCACCAAAGCAGGATTAAAACGTTTTACATAAGTCAAGGTATCACATAGGACCAAACGACCTTCGGCATCAGTATTCAGGATTTCAACCGTCTGACCACTCATGGTCGTTACGATATCGCCAGGACGGGTGGCTTTACCTGAAGGCATGTTTTCTGCTGCAGCGATGGTTCCCACCACATGCAGAGGTAAGCGGGACTCACACAATGCACGCATCGTACCGAGTACAGAGGCTGCGCCACACATGTCATATTTCATTTCGTCCATGCCTGCGCCCGGTTTAAGTGAAATACCGCCAGTATCAAACGTAATGCCTTTACCCACCAAAACTACCGGCGCTTCGCTACGCTCTGACTGATATTCCATGCTGATAATACGACCTGGACGCTCTGAACCTTTACTTACCGCAAGGAAGGCTCCCATGCCTAAATCTGCCATTTGCTGTTCATCCAGCACTGTGACTTTAAGTAGGTCTGGATATTCAGCCGCCAAAGCCACCGCCTGTTCTGCAAGATATTCAGGGAAACAGATATTGCCCGGATGGTTGCCCAGGTCACGTGCCAGATTTTGTCCGCTTTGCACTGCTTGTACCAGTTGCAACTGTTCGGTAGTTAAGACGCTATGAGTGGCAATCAGGTCGATCTGCTCGAGCACAAATTCATTCTTCTTGGATTTATATTCATCATAACCATAGCTGGCCTGAGTCAGGAAGAGCGCAAACAGATAATGGAATTCTTGTGGAAGTTGTGTCAGATCTACAGAAATCTGTTTGAATTTTTTTTGAGTGACTTGAATAATAGTTTGCGCGATTTTTGCAAGTTTTGCCGGTTGCAGTTCAGCGACCTTGCCTAAACCAATTAGTGCTGCATGGCTGGACTGGCTCACCTGACCAATCAGGCTCAGGCTTTCCGCCAACGCTGCCTTGAATTGAGAGGCTTCAATTAATGTGTCTAAATTATTGATTTGATAGGTTGCGGTTGTATTCTGAAGTTGTTCTGAGTCAACTAAAATCAACAAAGATTGACTTGATCCATTCTCTGGGAATGACGTATTAATTGTAAGTTTCATATTCTGTTTTCACGCCTGTCTAGATGGGTAAATCATTCAGTCATTGAAACATTTATCTGAATAGATTTTCAATGGGCAGGGCGGCCTAGGTTTTATATTTTTGCTATTCGGGTAAACTAGCACTCGTTTTATGGACCTTATTTTGGAAGAATTAATTTGATTATTCGGCGTTATCTGGTCAAGCAAGTTGTCTCGACATCCTTGGTGGTGATTGCCTTATTGACCTTGATCATGATGGGCGGTCGACTGATCAAGTATTTTGGTGTTGCGGCGCAAGGCCGTCTGGATGCAGGCATTTTATTTAGCATTATTGGCTACCGTTTGCCTGAATTCTTGACCCTGATTCTTCCGCTCGGTTTCTTTATTGGACTGATGCTGGTGTTTGGCCGTTTATATGTCGACCATGAAATGGCGGTGATGAATGGCAGTGGCGTCAGTCGGCATCAATTGGCGCGTCTACTGGTGCCGATGACCCTGGTGTTTTTGATTGCTCAGGCCGGATTGATGCTGTGGGCTGCGCCGTGGGGCATTCGCCAGTTTGAAGCCCTGACCACCAGTCAGGCGGTACGTACCGGCTTTGACCTGGTGCGACCGAAAGAATTTATCTCCTCTGGGCCCTATACCATTTATGCCGGTGACCTGTCAGAAGACCGTAAAAATTTAAAAGATATTTTCTTTTATCAGCGTGCGGAAAAAGAAGGCAAACCGGATGTGATGATTCTGGCGCAGGAAGCCACCCGAATTGAAGTACCGAATGATGCTGCCAATGTGGTCGATCTGGTTAATGGACGCCGTTATGAGATCTATCCGGGTACACCGCAATATACTCAAGCTGAATTTGAAAGCTATCGTCTGCGCTTAGAAAGCGATGAAGAAGCGCAATTTGCCAGTACTGAAGTTGAGGCCTTACCGACCTCGCAATTGTGGCAGAACCGTCAGGATCCTGTGGTGGCCAGTGAGTTGGGCTGGCGGGTGTTTGTTCCTTTTGCGATTCTGATTGCCCTGATTCTGGCTGTGGCCTTGTCTGAAGTGAGTCCACGACAGGGTCGATATCTCAAGTTATTTCCTGCCCTCATGATTTTTGCCAGTCTGATTGTGGCCCTGATGGCAGTGAAGACGCGGATCAGTAAAGAAGAAATGGGCATTTGGGCCTATCCATTGATTCTGATTGCCTATGCAATTGCGGGTGCCTTGTTCTCGCGTAAACAGAAATTAGGCCCGAAAATCAAGAAACAGATTCAGCGAGTGAGGTCTTAACAATGTTGGCACGTCGTATAGTTGCAAAACATGTGACCCAAACCACTGCGCTGGCGATGCTGGGTGCAACCGCGGTATTGGCGGGTTTACAGGTATTATTTACTTATCTGGGTGAGCTTGGTTCGCTCAAAGATGGTTATGGTGCCTGGGATGCCTTGAAATATGTGCTTTGGGGCGCACCAAATTATTTATATGAAATCCTGCCGATTTCTGCACTGATTGGTGCAGTTTTAGGTCTTGGTACATTAGCCTCGAATAGTGAGCTGATTGTGATGCGTTCGGTCGGCGTGAGCTTATGGCGTATTGTCGGGTGGGTGATCCGTTCAGCACTGTTGTTGGTGGTGTTGTCATTTGCCCTGAGCGAGTGGGTCATTCCTTATACCAATGAACAGGCCAAAAGCGTAAAAAGTGCCAGTAAAGCCGCTCAGCTCGGTGAAGTTCGTGGTTACTGGACTCGGGAAGGGCAGCGCTTTATTTATATCGATTATGCCAACTCGCAAGGTCAGTTGAAAAATGTGCAGATGCTGGACTTTGACCAGAACTATCGTTTGCGCGGTACCTTGCAGGCAGATCAGGGCCAATTTGTTAAAGATGGTTCTTGGACGCTGGACAACACAGAGCAGTTCGATATTTTACAAAATGGCAATGCCACGCTGGTCAAGCAGCAACAGCAACCTTTAGCGCTGGCATTGCAGCCCAAATATGTGCATATGGTGACCATTGATCCTGAAGATTTATCGCCGAGTCAACTGGTCAGTTTCATGAGCTATATGCATGAATACAGTCAGGTACCAAAAACCTATCAGTTGGCCTTCTGGCAAAAACTTGGCTCCCCATTTGCTCTGATCGCCTTGGTGGTGATCGCCTGTTCATTTATCTTCGGGCCGTTGCGTCAGCAATCCATGGGTTTTCGTCTGGTGATTGCCTTATTTGCCGGACTGGGTTTCTTCTATCTGCAGGATTTCCTCGGCTATGCCAGCTTGATTTACGCACCGTCTCCGGCCTGGTTCGTATTTATTCCGATTCTGATCATGTTTGGCATCGGCGGATACTTGCTGCATCGGGCGCGCTAAGGCACAGGAAAATAGAACAAATCAATCATCATGAGAGGCTTAAACCATATACGGGTCATGGCCTCTTTTTATAAACTTCGCTAAAATAGAGCGATTAATTCGTAGACGAACAGAGTATTTCATTATGACGGATGCAACTGCTGGCAAAATCCCTCACGTTTTGGTGATTATGGATGGTGTGGGTCATCGCGAAGCGGTCGAAGACAATGCGTTTTTAGCAGCTAAACGACCAAATTTAACTGCGATACAGGACAAGCATCCGCATGGTTTGATCTCGGGTTCTGGTGAAGATGTCGGCCTGCCAGATGGCCAGATGGGTAACTCTGAAGTCGGACATATGAACCTCGGCGCAGGTCGTGTGCTGTATCAGGACTTTACCCGAATTACCAAAGATATTCGTACAGGTGACTTCTTTGAACATGAAGTGCTGGTCGATGCGGTGGAGAAAGCCAAAGCTGCAGGTGGTGCAGTACATTTGCTTGGCCTTTTGTCTGAAGGCGGTGTGCACTCACATGAAGATCATATCGTGGCGATGGCAGAGCTAGCATTGAAACGCGGTGCGCAAGTTTATTTACACGCATTTTTAGATGGTCGTGATACACCGCCTAAAAGCGCGCAGCCTTCTTTAGAAAAACTTGATGCCTTATTTGCGCAATATCCGGGTCAAGGTCGTATTGCGACCATGATTGGCCGTTATTTTGCCATGGATCGTGACAACCGTTGGGATCGTGTTGAACAGGCCTATCGCTTGTTGACTGAAGGTGAAGCGGTTCGTACAGCTGCCAGCGCAGTTGAAAGTTTGGAACAGGCTTACGCAGCCGATGAGTCGGATGAGTTTGTTAAAGCGACCCGTATTGGCGATCTGGCGAAAATTCAGGATGGCGACAGCGTCGTATTCATGAACTTCCGTGCCGATCGTGCCCGTGAATTGACTCGCGCATTTGTAGAAAAAGACTTTGCGGGTTTTGAACGTAAAGTCGTGCCGAATTTGGCGAAGTTTGTCATGCTGACGCGTTATCAAGCCACGATTGATGCACCTGTAGCGTATATGCCTGAAGCGTTGAAAAACTCGATTGGTGAATACTTATCTGATTTGGGTAAAACACAGCTGCGCATTGCGGAAACAGAAAAGTATGCGCATGTGACTTTTTTCTTCAGCGGCGGCCGTGAAGATGAATACCCAGGTGAAAAACGTATCCTGATTCCATCGCCAAACGTAGCCACTTATGACCTTAAACCGGAAATGAGTGCTTATGAAGTGACTGATGAGCTGGTGGCTGCGATCAATTCAGGTGAATTTGACCTGCTGGTGGTGAACTTTGCCAATGGTGATATGGTCGGTCATACGGGTGTATTCGATGCTGCGGTGAAAGCTGTTGAAGCGGTTGATACCTGTTTGGGCCGGGTTTATGAAGCGGTAATGGCGCAAAAAGGTCATATGATTGTGACTGCCGATCATGGTAACGTTGAGCAGATGCAGGACTACCACAGTGGTCAGGTACATACCCAGCATACGACTGAATTGGTTCCGTTTATTTATGTCGGCCCAACTCAGGCCACAATCGTGGAAGGTGGGGTGCTGGCAGATGTCGCACCGACTTTATTAAACCTGATGCAAGTTCCGGTGCCGGCTGAAATGCAGGGCCGTAACCTGATTCAGCTTGATGCATAATCTTTAATAAAATTTTGAAAAGGTCAAAGAATGGCAAGAACACGCTGGAAGTCTGTTGTAATACCATGCTTACTGATGTGTTTGAGTCATTCAGCTTGGGGTGCGGGTTCAAATGAGCCGGCATTCGATGATATGGAAATGGATGGGCAGGTCTATTCCGAAATTCCTGTGGCATCCATTCAAGAATTCGTACAAATTTATGGCATCGTAAAAGATAATTATATTCAAGATAAAAATGACGATGCCTTGTTTCAACAGGCCATTCAGGGTCTGGTCAGTGGCTTAGATCGCTATTCCCGTTATTTGTCGCCTGAAGATTATAAGCAACTGCGTGAATATACCGAAGGTGATCTGGCCAGCATTGATTTTGATCTGCAATTTGACCCGCGGTTGAAGCAATGGGTAGTTCAGGGACTGAGTTCCGATGCTGATTCAGCCAAGCAGGGACTTCGAAATGGCGTCACGGTTTATAAAATTGACGATCAGGTCTTAAGTAGCCTGAATCAGGAACAAGTCCGGCAGTTATTGAGTGGAGCAGTTGGCTCTACGCTCATGATCCAGCTTTCCCCGCAAAGTCCGGCCGTTCGTCTGGTCCGCAATACCAAGCTGGATACCGAAATTAAATCGAGCTTGCACAATAACCAGGTGCTGGTTTTACAGGTCAAGGTTTTTCAGCAAGATACTGCCAATGAAATCAAACGTCTGATTGAAAGTTATTCGGATAAACGCTTAAAAGCCGTATTATTTGATCTGCGCAATAACCCGGGAGGCTTATTGTCTGCAGCAGTAGAATCTGCCGATTTATTTTTGAATCAGGGTGTGATTGTCTCGACTAAAAGTCGTGCTGAAGGCAATCAGCAATTTCAGGCCTTACCGAGTTTTGAGTTCCAGAATCTGAAAGTTGGGGTGCTGATTAACAACCGCTCGGCTTCTGCAGCAGAAGTGTTTACTGCAGCCCTGAAAGAACATAACCGTGCTTGGGTCGTAGGCGAAAAAAGCTATGGCAAAGGCGTAGTACAGAAACTCTTTCCTTTAAGCAATGGTTCAGCCTTACAGATGACCGTATCGCAATACTTTAGCCCGAGTGGCCAGATGATTGAAGGGCGGGGCGTGCAGCCGCATTTCAACTATCCGTTTAAGCAGGAAATGCGTGAGGAGAGCTATCTGGAACATGTCACAGACTTGCTGCTCCTGCAAAAATAATTATTCGTCTTCTTCGGTATCCAGGCCGAACTTTTTCAAGCGATAGCGCAGGGAACGGAACGACATGCCGAGTTTTTTTGCGGCCAGTGTCCGATTCCAATGGGTCAGATTCAGCGCATTCAGTAAAATTTCTTTTTCGACCTTTTCCAAATACAGCTCTAGACCCTCTTCAGCCAACTTTTTAGGTGCAATCAGGGTTTCGGTGGCAATGATCTCGCTCGTGAGCGTATTCATCTCCTGAGGGCTGTTTAGCGCCTGACGTAGCGGTGCGCTCTGCAAATGCTGAAGATCAATCCGCTCTTCATCACTTAAAGTAATCGCGCGTTCCATAATATTACGTAATTCACGCACATTACCTGAGTAATATTGTCCCAATAAGAACTCTTTGCTGCGTTCGGTCAGTTTTTTATTGGGAATGCCCCATTCCTGGCAAATCTTCTGAATAAAGTGTTCAGCCAATAACAGAATATCCTGGCCTCGTTCACGTAATGGCGGTAAAGTCAGATCCATTACATGAATACGGAAATATAAATCCTGACGGAATTTGCCTTGTTGCACCAAGGCTTCCAGATCCTGATGCGTGGCACTGATCACACGGAAATCCACATCAATTTCGGTATCCGAACCGAGTGGACGAATACGTTTTTCCTGTACGGCACGTAACAATTTGACCTGCATAGAAAGCGGTAATTCTGCAATTTCATCCAGAAACAGACTGCCACCATGGGCAGATTGAATCAGACCCTGTTTGT
This sequence comes from Acinetobacter sp. USHLN143, assembly GCF_037145695.1. Classification (GTDB taxonomy): domain Bacteria; phylum Pseudomonadota; class Gammaproteobacteria; order Pseudomonadales; family Moraxellaceae; genus Acinetobacter; species Acinetobacter fasciculus. Next base: position 55,090 of record NZ_JBBCWZ010000005.1, on the reverse strand, counting down.
CCTGAGCAGCGCCGGTAAAGCTGCCTTTCTTATGCCCAAACAGTTCGCTTTCCATCAACTCAGTCGGAATGGCACCACAGTTAATCGCAATAAAAGGACCTTCATTGCGGTTACTCAGGCGATGGACCAGATTGGCCACGACTTCCTTACCTGTGCCTGATTCACCAGTGATAAAAACCGGGGCTTGTGAGCGGGCAATTTTTTGTAAGGTAATGCGTAATTGCTGAATTGGCATGGATTGTCCAATCAGCATTTTATGTTCGAGCGCATCATTCGGATTATTATGCGAATAATCCACCGGTTTATTCAGGGCTTTTTGTAAGAGCTGTTCCAGATGTTTCTGATTAATCGGTTTACTGACAAAATCAAAGGCCCCGGCTTTGAGCGCAGCAATGGCGATTTCCATGTTGCCATAGGCGGTCAGAACCGCGACTGGAAGTGCCGGGTAAAGATTGCCAATCCAATCCAGTAACTCCAAACCATTGCCATCGGGAAGGTTTAGGTCGGTCAGACAGGCATCATATTGATGATTGGCAAGGCATTTTTTAGCGTCTTCCAAACGATGGGCAATGTGCGTGCGAATTCCCATGCGCAGCAATGACATTTGCATGAGGGTACATAAATCTTCCTCATCATCCACCAAGAGCACCAGTGGTTGTTGTTCCCCATTCATCTTCCTTGACCCCTTTAAAGCGTAATACGTTGACAGCTGATGCGAAAGCATGCGCCCTGTTCTTGTTGTATATAGTTTAATTGTGCCTGATTTGCTTCGCAAAAACTATGTGATAAATACAATCCTAATCCGGTACCACTAATCGATGTGCTAAAAAAGGGTTTAAACAATAGAGCTTGGTCATGTACGGCTACGCCAGAGCCAAAATCCCGTACGTCAATCCAGACCCGATGTTCATAGGGATGCACATTCAGCTGAATATAAGCAGCATCGGCTGAATTGTGACGAATCGCATTACGAATCAGATTAATCAGGATTTGCCGGAACTGTGCTTCATCAAACTGAATCACCAAAGGGATATCAATATTAAATTGAATCTGATCGCGAATATCGGCCAAATCTTCCTGGATAAATAACGGGATAAATTCATTGAGATGAATCGGCACCGGATGGGTTTCTTTATTTTTGACCATATTTAGCGTGTCCTGAATAATTCGGTCAATCCGGATCGCCTGTCGGCCAATCATTTGCTGGAGTAGCTGTTGCTGTTCAGTTTCTGAATCCAGATATAAATCATTGGCCTGCACAATGGCCGCCAAGGGATTGCGAATTTCATGAGCAATACTGGCTGATAGCTGACCCAGAGCAGCAAGTTTGAGTTGCTGCACCTGCTGATTTAATTTTTTGGCATCCTGTAACACCAGTAGCATTAGAGTCTGATGCGGCACAATCAGCTTTTGTACCTGCACATGAATATTATAGCGACTTTGCTGGGATTCAAACTGAAAGCGCTCACCATTTTCCAGGGTTTCAAAATGGATCAGTTCAAATAAATCTGGCTGTGACTGAGATAAGGTGAATTTCTCATGACCGTATTTGGACTCAATTCCCAAAAGATTACAGGCAGCGGGATTACTGAGTACCACATGGTAGTTTTCATCCAGTACCAGATAACCGGTTTCAATCTGTTCCAGAATATAGCGGTTAATATTCTGTAAGCGATGCAGTTCCAGCGATTGAGAAAAATTCAAATTTTCCAGAATCTGAAAACGGCGCACGGCAATTTGTCCAGTGCCATAAACCACAAAAAACAAAAAGGCCAGCAGGGCGCTATTACTGATATTGCTGAGTGAAGAAAACGCAAAAATACTGCCGATAAAATGCTGATAAATAACACTAATGACTGCAATGAGGGTGACGACCAAGGCCTTTTTTGCATCTAATAATAAAGATGCAGAAAAGATAGTAATCACAAACAGCAGCCCAATTTGCAGATTAGGACCGTCGCTCGCCAAAGTCAGCAAACTTAAAACGCAGACATCGCTAAAGAAAATCATAATCAGCTGCGGCTAGATCAGTCGTCTGATCCATTTCAGCGCAAACAGCTGTACGGTATTGATCGCAACCCCGATTCCCAGTGCATAATAATACAGCTGCGGGTATTGATAATCGGTGGTGAGTTCGGGGTAGGTCAGCAGAAAAATCAGCAGTAGGCCGGTGCTGATCAGCAAGCGATAAGCGCTATACCAGATACCGAGATGATATTGATTGAGCGCAGAATAACTGGATTTTTGTGCCATATGCACCGGAACTCGTTAAAAGCTAAGGTTTAATGAGTCCATAGCGCATGGCCAGATGAGTCAGTTTAACATCGCTATCGATATTCAGTTTTTCAAAAATACGGTAACGATAAGTATTCACGGTTTTAACACTCACAAAGAGCTTGTCGGCAATTTCCTGGGCGCTGATACAATTCACGACCATCATCGCGACTTGCATTTCACGTTCTGACAATGCATCAAAAGGCGATTGTTGTGTATCAGAAAGGTAAGAGCTTGCTAACTGTTCCGCAATGTCTGCACTGAAATATTTGCCGCCTTGCATGACTTTGTTAATCGCACGGACCATTTCCGAAATCGGGGCCCCTTTGGTGATATAACCTTTGGCACCGGCTTTCAATAACAGGGATGGATAAGGCTCTTCTGCTAAACCGCTAACCGCCAAAACTTTGGTTTCCGGCGCACTCTGAAGTAGACGGCGCGTGGTTTCTACGCCACCAATGCCCGGCATATTCACATCTAACAAAACTACATCAGGATGATGTTGACGAACTAGAGAGATCGCTTCTTCACCAGATTCAGCTTGTCCAATTACCTGAACCTCCGCATGGTCTTCTAGCATTCTGCAAATTCCAGTACGAACTAATTCATGGTCGTCCACAACTAAAACTGTGATCACCTACGCTCTCCCTCTGTTAAAAAAATCATTTTTTTGTTACATAAAGCAAAATAAGCTTGCAATGAAAGTACAAAATTAGCAATCCTATTCGCAAGATTAAATCTGAAACTTATCACACAGTGTCAAGAACAAAAAATGTTCGGCATTGTGTTTAAATGTAAGGCATATTAGAGGTAATACGCAAATCAATCTTACCTCTGTTAGTTGAGTGAAGGAATAGTGAAGAAAATAAACAAGTCTTTAAGGCATCTACTCGGCCTGTCCGTGTTAATCAGCATGAGCACGACAAGTTTTGCTGAAATCATTATGAATTCTGGCACGGCAGAGGGCGGTTCCAGCATTAGTTGGTCTTCTGAAGAAGTTAACCAGTTAATGAGCGATGATTTTAATGCCTCTGCCAATGAGCCGTCGCCACCCGGTTCAGCCACAGTGACTACCACTTTGCGTCAGGCCGGCACAGCAGCGCCAACAACAGCCAAACCTGCTTATACTGCGCCACAGATTATTGATACGAATCATTTTAGTAATCAACCTTCTGTCAATGCACGGGCTGCACTGGTCATGGATGCACAAACCGGTGAAGTGCTGTTTAGCAAAAATACCAATACTGCCTATCCGATTGCATCGATTACTAAGCTGATGACAGCGGTGGTGATTTCTGATGCACGTCTGAATATGTCGGAAAAAATCACCCTGCAACAGGCTGATTTTTCCTGTTCAGGTTGTAAAAGCTCAAGCTCGACGCTAAGAGCAGGAGACAGCATGAACCGTGCTGAAGCTTTATTATTTGCTCTGATGAAGTCCGAGAACCCGGCTGCTGCCGCTTTGGCACGAACCTATCCGGGTGGTCGATCAGCATTTATTGCCAAAATGAATGCCAAAGCCAAAGAGCTGGGTATGAATTCTACCCACTTCATGGAGTCGACAGGTTTGCATCCGGGCAACGTGGCATCAGCTCGTGACTTAGGGATTTTGGTGAATACTGCCTCTCAATACGGCCTGATTCGTCAGTTCTCGACCACGCCAAGCTATGACTTTAACTTGGGTTATCGTGTATTGAAATCGAATAATACCAATGCCTTGGTACGTAATGGCGGCTGGAATATCAATATTTCTAAAACCGGTTTTATTAATGAAGCAGGGCGCTGTGTGGTGATGCACACGACTCTGAATAACCGTCCGGTGGCGGTGGTACTTTTAGGCGCAAACAGCTCACAGGCGCGTACCAATGATGCGACCCGTTTAATGAGTTGGGTCAGCCAGCAACCTAAACGAATCTAATTGATTGGTTCATAAAAAACCCTGCAAGTGCAGGGTTTTTTTAATTCTGGCCGAAATTACATATTCGACAGAATAGAGTCTTTAACTTGACTCATAGTTGCATCAATCGACAACATCACGGCATCAGCACATTGCTTGATAGCAGTGTCTGGATCTTTCAGACCGTTACCCGTTACGGTACATACGATCACTGAACCTTCAGCAATTTTACCCGCTTTAATATCACGGATCGCACCGCCGACAGACGCAGCAGACGCAGGCTCTACGAATACACCTTCATACATAGAAAGCAGACGTTGAGCTTCAAGAATTTCCGCATCAGTCAGTTCATCAAACCAGCCGTTTGAATCACGAACAACCGCTTTAGCATGATTGAAGCTTTGCGGATTGCCGATACGAATCGCAGTTGCAACAGTTTCCGGGTTTTCTACTGGACCGCCACGAAGGAACGGTGCAGCACCAGAGGCTTGGTAACCTGCCATGATTGGCAAACCTGCCGGTTTAGGACCAGTGAAAGCATCAGTTTCAGCATCGTAAACGACTTGCTCAAATTCTTCTTTCGACTGGTTAGCCACCGCTTCGGTATAACCCATCCAGTGCGCAGTGATGTTACCCGCGTTACCGACTGGCAGGCAGTGATAATCCGGTGCACGACCTAAAGCTTCAACGATTTCATAAGCAATGGTTTTTTGACCTTGCAGGCGGTATGGGTTGATTGAGTTTACAATCGTTACCGGTGCTTGATCGGCAACTTCTTTAACCAGACGCATACCGTCATCGAAGTTACCGCGAATTTGCATGGTGATCGCACCATACATCATCGCTTGAGCCATTTTACCCATGGCAATTTTGCCTTCAGGGATGAGCACGAATGCTTTGATGCCAGCACGCGCAGCATATGCCGCCGCCGCCGCAGAGGTGTTACCAGTAGATGCGCAGATGATGGCTTTAGAGCCTTCTTCAACGGCTTTGGTCACCGCCATAGTCATACCGCGGTCTTTAAATGAACCAGTCGGGTTTAAGCCCTCGTACTTCACATAAATTTCAACATCTTTACCAATAATGCGTGGAATATTCTCAAGCTTGATCAGTGGAGTATTACCTTCACCCAAAGAGATCGCACGAGTAGTTGCAGACACTGGTAAACGGTCGCGATAGCGGTCAACTAAACCAGTATAACGATTGGCATTCGACATGATGATGTTCCAATTGTGTGTAGAGCTTGGCAAGGGGAATCCTCCCCTCAACCCGATTAATTATCAAGCGATTCTAAACGAATTCGTACAATTTCGCCATGAATGACGGGTAATGCTTGAATTTGTGAAAGCGCTGCATCCATTTTTGATTCCTTGACTGGATCAGTCAGAATCACGATAGGAATAAGGTCTTTGGATAAACGCGGTTGCTGCATGATCGCATCAATACTAATGCCGGCACGGCTTAAAATCGTGGTGACATCGGCAAGCACGCCCATCTGATCTTCGGCATTAATACGGATGTAATAGCCGGTAGTCATTTGTTCACGACTCAAGATCGGTAAATCACTGAGCGCTTCGAAAGCCAGTTGTGGAATGGTGCCTGCACCGTCTTCTGTGTAAATGATGTCGCGGACAATATCGACGACATCGGCAACCACCGCAGAAGCTGTTGGTCCAGCACCCGCGCCAGCACCATAGTACAGTGTTGGGCCAACCGCATTGGCTTGTACCAGAACCGCATTTTTCACACCATTGACATTGGCAATTAGCTGGTCATCTGGAATCAGGGTCGGGTGTACACGGAGTTCAATCCCGGCATCAGTACGGCGTGCAATGCCCAGATGTTTAATCCGGAAACCGAGGTCTTCGGCATATTTCACATCTTGTGCCGTGACTTTGCCAATGCCTTCAGTAAAGACTTTGTCAAACTGAAGTGGAATACCAAAGGCACATGAGGCCAGAATCGTCAGCTTGTGTGCTGCGTCAATGCCTTCCACGTCAAAGGTCGGATCGGCTTCGGCATAACCCAGTTCTTGCGCTTCTTTCAGCACATCTTCAAAAGCGCGGCCTTTTTCACGCATTTCACTAAGAATGAAGTTACCTGTGCCGTTAATAATACCGGCCAGCCATTCAATCTTGTTGGCTGCCAAACCTTCACGGATCACTTTAATAATTGGAATGCCACCAGCCACTGCGGCTTCATAGGCAATTTGCACGGCATTGTCTTCAGCCGCTTTAAACAGTTCATTACCGTGTTCAGCCAAGAGTGCTTTGTTGGCGGTTACAATATGTTTGCCATGTTTCATGGCTTCCATGATGACTTCATAGGCAGGATGAATTCCGCCCATGACTTCAACCACCACGTCTACATCAGGTTGACGCACGATGTCCATCAAATCAGCACTTTGTTTGACCGATTCTGGCAGATCCAGATCAGGACGTGGACGACGGGTGCCTACATGGGTAATTTCAATTTCACGACCGGTGCGACGTTTGATCTCAGCAGCATTTTCTTTTAATAGTTTCAAGGCACCACCACCTACAGTACCAAGACCGAGGATTGCCAGACGAACTGGTTTCACGTCACACTCCAAATTAAACAGCTTTTTACAAGAACCTAGATCATAGCTAAAAAAACCGCCTGACTCTAGGGTCATTTTCAGAATATCTTTATCTATAAATTAAAGTTAAATAACGTATTAAAATGAGTTATTTAAGCCGATTCAATAATTCCGATGTAGACAGGTAACCACCCAGATAAGTACCTGCTGAATTATAAATGGCAGGGGTACCATTCACGCCCATCTTCAGACCCATTTGATATTGATTTTGAACAGGATTTTCACACTTCTCTGCACTAATCTGTGCGCCTGAAATCGCCTGGTCAAAGGCACTACGGCGGTCAGCACTGCACCAGATCGCTTCCATGGCCGGCATATGCTGTTCACCACGCGGCCAGGCGATATAACGCACTTCAATGCCTTTGGCATTCATCTCATCCATTTGCTCATGGAATTTATGGCAATACGGACAGCTGACATCGGTAAACACATAGACCACATGCTTGGCTTTGCCTTTGGCTGGATAGACCAGCAAGTCTGCTGGCTTGAGTTCAGCAAAGAGTTTATTGTTGATGCCTGCCTGCAGGTTTTCGCTGACATTGTGTAGCTGTTTGTCACCGAGACGGATCACATCGCCCTGAATCAGGTATTTACCGTCACTGGTGACATAGACCGCAGACATGCCTTCCAGACTCACCCAGTACAGGTTTGGCACTTCAGTGGCTTTAATGTCGGTAATTTTGGCACTGATGCCAGCAGTTTTGAAATGCTTTTCCAGCGTAGAAGCCAGACGCTGTTCTGCATTGCGTTCTGTCAGGGTAGAGGCTTCGCCCGTCGCCGGTGCGCTCGCAGTCAACTCTTGCTTTTTATCGTTGTTAGTGGAATTGGAACACGCAGTCAGACCCAAACCAGCAGCAAGTATGCAAGCCATAAAAATTTTTGAGCGGGCAAATGTCATAAAAAACCCTTTTCTTCTTGGATTAAAAACAGAGCATTAGCATAACAAAAAAAAATACCCACACGTCAAACTTCTCAGTTTATTCCATCCGGATATGTTTTAAGCTCGTGGATGATGGGTCGCGTGTAGCTGTTGCATCCGTACTTGTGCTACATGGGTATAAATTTGGGTGGTAGACAGATCACTATGCCCGAGCAGCATCTGTACCACGCGTAAGTCTGCGCCATGATTGAGTAAATGCGTCGCAAAGGCATGGCGCAAGGTATGCGGTGACAGTTCGGACTGGATTCCGGCCTGCAGCGCATAACGCTTAATGGCATACCAGAAATTCTGCCGGCTCATGATACCGCCATGCTGGGTCAAAAACAGATAATCGGTCGAAGTCCTATACAGTTGCGGACGGGCTTCATTCAGATATTTTCCCACCCATTCACAGGCCATTTTTCCCATCGGAACCAGGCGTTCTTTATTACCTTTACCCACAATACGTAAATAGCCCTGTTTTAAGTTGATCAGTTCCAGCCGCAAGTTAATCAGTTCGGTCACCCGGAGTCCGCAGGCATACAGCACTTCAAACATGGCGCGATCGCGCAGCCCTAATGCCGTGTTGATATCCGGAGCATGAATCAGGGCTTCGACATCAGCTTCGGAGAGATCTTTGGGTAAGGCCCGGCCCAGTTTCGGGGTTTTATGTGCAGCCACCGGATTGTCACTACGAAGTTTCTGCTCACGCAGAAATTTATAAAATGAGCGCAAGGCAGATAGGCAGCGGGCAATCGAACGTGGACTTTTTTGCTGTTTGGTCAGCGCAATCAGTACATCAGAAATATCATCATGACTCAATTCCGGCAGAGGCTTGCTCAGGCATTCTGCACATTGCACCAGATCGGACAAATAGGCATTTCGAGTATGCGGGCTGACCGTTTGTGCAATCAGATAATCACGAAAACCCTGCAAATAACTGAACGCATCAGGAATTTGGACAGGGGCAGGAATACGGGGTTTTTTATTCAGCATAGGGTGAAAGGATCTGATCTGAAAAAGCGATAATCGGGATTGGTATTCTCCACTGTAGTTTAATTTTATGACAGTGTCGATGTGGTATAAGGCTAAATCGAAATGTAATTAATCTTATTTGTTAATTATTCTCATTTGTTTGTATACTGTACAAAATAGTTTAGGAATTTCACGGTGCGTTTGTCTGATTTAAAAGCAAAACAAATTGCCATCATTCGAAAAGTGAGTCGAACAGCTGATGGTGAAAGTGCTCTACACGATGTCGTTGCGAGTCGTTTGGAAACTTTAGGCTTTGTACCAGGTACAAAGGTACAAGTCATTACTAAAGGTATTTTTGGTGGAGATCCCATTTTGATTCAAGTTGGATTCACACGTTTTGCTTTGCGTAAATCAGAAGCAGCCAAAATTGAAATCGAACAGGCGGTGTCGGCATGAGTGATACATTACGTATTGCCCTTGTCGGTAACCCTAACTGCGGTAAAACTTCATTATTCAACCACTTAACCGGAACACGCCAAAAAGTCGGTAACTATGCGGGTGTCACGGTTGAACGTAAAGTCGGTACGTTTCAGCTTGCCTCAGGCAAAGCGGTACGGGTACTGGATTTGCCGGGAACTTATAGTCTGGATGCGACCAGTCCGGATGAAGAGATTACCCGCAACGTCGTACAAGGTAAAATTGCGGAAGAGCAGGAGCAGGATGCATTTTTGTGTGTGGTAGATGCCACCAATCTGAAACTGCATTTGGGTCTGGTGCTGGAAATGATTCAGCTGGGTCGTCCGGTGCTGGTTGTGCTGAACATGATGGATGAAGCACGCCGTCGTGGCATGCAGATCAATACTCAGAAGCTGTCTGAGCGACTGGGCGTACCTGTGGTAGAAACGGTGGCTGTGCGCAATTCAGGGATTGAAAACCTGAAAAATGCGTTGGATCAAGGCAAGTATTCTGTACCACAGACTGAGCTCAGCGGCTTGAAAGGTGACAGTCACCAGCGCGTGGAAAACATTCTGAATGACGTGGTCAATTTCGTCGATCAGGAAGATAAACGTACCGATTTCCTCGACAAGATTTTTCTGCATCCGGTACTGGGCTTAATTAGTCTGGCCGTGATGATGTTCGTGATTTTCCAGGCGGTATTTGCCTGGGCTGCGCCGTTTATGGATGGGATTGAATCCTTCTTCGGCTGGTTGGGTGAGTTCCTCGGCGAATATATTTCTCATCCCTTGCTGAATAGTCTGGTGGTAGATGGGATTATTGCCGGTGCAGGCGGAGTAGTCGTATTCCTGCCACAAATTCTGATTTTGTTCTTCTTTATTCTGGTACTGGAAGAATCGGGTTATTTACCGCGTGCTGCTTTCCTATTAGATAAGCTGATGTTTAAAGCCGGTTTATCAGGACGTGCCTTTATTCCGTTATTGTCCAGCTTTGCCTGTGCCATTCCGGGCATCATGGCATCGCGGACCATCAGTGATCCACGAGATCGTTTAACCACGATTTTTGTTGCACCTTTAATGACCTGTTCGGCGCGTTTGCCAGTTTATGCCTTGCTAATTGCGGCATTTGTACCCGCACAAACTGTCTGGGGTTTCCTGAATCTGCAAGGTCTGGTGCTCTTCGGTCTTTATATGGCAGGTATCGTAAGTGCCTTGCTGGTGTCTTTTGTGTTGAAATTCTTCCACAAAGATAAATCACAGCACATGCTGTTGATGGAACTGCCAAGCTACCGTTTTCCGGACTTGAAGAACGTTTGGATCGGCTTATTGGATCGCGGCAAAATCTTCTTGAAACGTGTCGGCGGCATCATCTTCGCCTTATCGATTGTGCTGTGGTTCCTGTGTACGTTCCCGCAGCCACCAGAAGGCGCAACCCTGCCGGCCATTGATTATTCATTGGCAGGGATGCTCGGTCATCTGATGCAACCGATCTTTGCACCCCTCGGTTTTAACTGGCAGATCTGTATTGCCCTGATTCCGGCGATGGCAGCGCGTGAAGTGGTCGTTGCAGCACTGGGCACAGTCTATGCGATGTCGGCAGTTGATGAAGATGCGATGTCTGAAGGTCTAGCTGCGCTAATTAGCGGTGGAGGTGATCTGGGCTGGTCAGTTGCGACAGGTTTGTCTTTGCTGGTGTGGTTTATTTATGCACCACATTGTCTGGCGACTCTGGCAACGGTTAAACGTGAAACAGGTTCCTGGAAAACTGTCAGTATCATGACGGTTTACCTGTTTGGTCTGGCATATTTCATGTCATTCCTGACTTATCAAATTGCTTCATATTATTTGGGCTAAATCTTAGATTGGCCTTGGCCAATTGAGTTTGCTGCATTGTATATGTATGGGAGATTGAGATGATTGAAATTCTAATTGTGACAGCACTGGTGCTTTGGAGCATGCTGGTAGTATTCAAAAAGGTGTTTCCGAACACCTCTAACTCAGTCTTCCAGAAGCTGTCTGATGCCTGTGCAGCCAAGGGCTGGAAGCGTCTGGCCAAATGGCTGCAACCGGGTGTGGCGGCAGGCTGTGGTGGCAACTGTGCCTGTCCGGTTTCAGAAAAAAGTTCAGAAGAAAAGCCAGCCCAACAAGCGGTGAAATGGAAATAATTTCCTTTTCTGGCTGAATTTTAAAAACCGTCATGATCATGACGGTTTTTTTACGCATGGACACAAAAAAAATGTGCAGAAAAGCCAATCAGAAAAGGCATTCAAAACAGCAAAGTGCTACCATTTCGTCAGTTTCAAAATAGACCAAAATATGGGGCGAAAATGTTAATACAACGTGGTGGGTTAAAAGTCGTTGCAGGACTCGGAATATCAGGTGTTGCAGCAGTCAATTTCTTGCATAGTCAGGGCTACCGCGTTGCAGTAACAGATTCTAGAGCTAACCCGCCCGGACATGACCAGATACCCGCTGAGGTTCAGACCAGTTTTGGTCAGTTTGACGCCGAACTGTTACTTTCTGCAGAAGAAATCGTGATTAGCCCCGGGCTTGACCCTAAACTTCCTGAAATTCAGGCAGCGATTAACAAGGGCATTCCGGTAGTCAGTGAAATCCAGATTTTACGCCGTGCCACGGATAAGCCTATTGTGGCGATTACCGGTTCTAATGCCAAAAGCACCGTGACGACCTTGATTGGCCTGATGGCAGCGGATGCAGGTAAAAAAGTCGCTGTCGGTGGTAACTTAGGCCGTCCTGCGCTAGACCTGACTAAAGATGATCCTGAGCTGTATATACTCGAGCTGTCCAGTTTTCAGTTGGAAACTACTTCAAATCTGGCGGCTGAAGTCGCGGTGGTGTTGAACATGAGTGAAGATCATCTCGATCGTCATGGCGATATGATGGGTTATCACACGGCGAAACACCGGATTTTTCAAGGTGTGAAAAAAGTCGTCTATAACCGTGATGACTCTTTGACCCGTCCGTTGGTACCAGACGTAACACCGATGCAAAGTTTCGGACTGAATGCACCAGATATGAACCAGTACGGTATTCTCAAGGATACCGATGGCAGTATCTGGCTGGCGCGTGGTCGTGAGCGTCTGCTGAAAAGTACCGAGATGTATATGCAGGGCACGCATAATGTTGCCAATGCCTTGGCCTGTCTGGCGCTGGGTGAGGCGATAGGTCTGCCACTAGAAAGCATGCTGAATACTTTAAAGACGTTTAAAGGTCTGGAACATCGCTGTGAATTCGTTAAAGAAGTACAGGGCGTACGCTATTATAACGACTCCAAAGGTACCAATATCGGCGCAACCTTGGCGGCGCTAGATGGTCTGGGCATGGCCATTGAAGCTCAAGGTGGCAAGGTTGCGATTATTCTCGGTGGACAGGGCAAAGGGCAGGACTTTAAGGCTTTGCGTGAATCACTCGCTAAATATGCCAAAGTAGCGGTATTGATCGGTGAAGATCGTCCCGTCATTGAAGCAGCGATTGCGGGTACGACTGAACTGATTCATGCGGACAGCCTGCAGCAGGCGGTAGAAATCTGCCAAAAGCACACTCAGGCACATGATGTCGTGCTATTGTCTCCTGCATGCGCAAGTTTTGATATGTTCTCGGGTTATCCTGAGCGTGGTCGCAAGTTTGTTGCGTATGTGAATGAACTCAATTAAGAATAACAAGGATTCGTGATATGGCTGGGTTTGCTCAGACTACGATCAATAAATTAAATCAATTTTATACGCAGTGGATACCTAGAATACCTGCTGAAGTGAATCCACGGAATGTATTGATTTTCTGTGTGTTGGCTTTGCTCTGCATTGGTTCGATCATGGTGGCATCGGCCTCGATGCCCTATGCAGAACGTATGCATGAAAATCCGTTTCACTATATTAGCCGACATGGGATTTCGATTTTTGTCGCTGCCGTAGCAGCTTTTCTGGCTTATAAAATCCCCTTAAAAGTCTGGTTTAATAACACTTTCTTTTTGTGGATTATTACCATCGTACTTTTGGTGGCCGTGCTATTTGTCGGGACGGAAGTCAATGGTTCCAAACGCTGGATTCGGATCGCAGGCTTTACCTTACAGGCTTCGGAAGTCGCCAAAGTGATGATGGCAATTTTTACTGCAGACTACGTGGTGCGCCGTGCGGAAGAAGTACGGAATAATATCAAGGGTCTGGTCCGTTTAAGTGCCATCATGGGTGCTACCGTCGGTTTGATTATTCTCGAGCCTGACTTGGGTGCAACCGTGGTAATTACCTTAACCATGCTTGGCGTGTTCTTTCTGGCGGGTGCGCCGTGGATTCAGTTCGGTGTGGCTTTTATGACCTTGGTCGGCGCATTTGCTGCCGCGATTCTGTTGGAACCGTATCGTCTGCAACGTCTGCTGTCTTTTTCGAATCCTTGGGAAGATCCCTTAGGCACCGGTTATCAGCTCTCTAATGCCCTTATGGCCTTTGGCCGTGGGGAGTGGGCAGGGGTAGGCTTGGGGCATAGTATCCAGAAAATGTCTTATTTGCCTGAGGCGCATACCGATTTCATGCTGGCAATTTTGGGTGAAGAATTTGGCTTTTTAGGCATTTCAACCATCCTGATCTTGTCCTTCACCATGCTGGTTTGCTGTATCCGCATTGGACACCGCGCCTTGCAGCATCAATATTTGCGTGCCGGCTATCTGGCTTATGGCATCAGTATCATTTTCCTGTTACAGATTCTGGTGAATGCCGGTATGAATATGGGCATGTTGCCGACCAAGGGTTTGACCTTGCCATTTATTAGTTATGGCGGTTCATCCCTGATTATCTGTGCGGTCATGATCAGTCTGATTCTGAAAATTGATTCGACCACGCGTCAGGTCAATCCAAGCCGCGAAGAATCAAGCTTCTAGATTGGAGTTTCGTCCTGGCTCTGGCTGAGCATGGTCCAGTACCGTGCTCGGCATTGCGGTTCCACAATTGGAACAGGTCACAAAAGCAGATTTAGGCTTGGAAAGTGGAATCAAGGGTATAAAAAATAAAGAAAAATAATTACGCTGCTGTTTTAGCTCATAGCCCGAACGAGTACGGCAGACCGGACACAGAAACTGGCTTTTCTCAATGGTTTTGGTTTTAGGGGCGACGCCAAAAATAAAAAACATACTCTTCTTCCTATCAATTTTTCATTCTAGAAGTCTAGCTTAAGTGAAAAGCTGTTTTTATAAATAGTGACCTTGTAGCTCAGTTGTATGTGGAATCCGCTCAATGTCCCATTGTACTACCGCCTGTTGCAGCATCCGATCGGGAGTGTCCAAATCAACTTCAGCCTGATGCAAAGCCTGAAGTGCCTGTTTTAATAATTGCGGTGCCTGAGTTAAATCCAGTGCTTGGGCCAGATTCTGTTTTGACAGTTTTTGCCCCTGATCATTCATTGCCAGCGGTAGATGCATATAGCTCAGACGCGGATAACCGAGTAACTGTCCCAGATAGATTTGCCGTTCGGTATTATCTAAAAGATCAGCTCCACGTACCGCATGAGTCATACCTTGCAGATAGTCATCGACTACTACAGCCAGCTGGTAATTCATAATGCCGTCACGACGTTTTAAGACAAAATCGCCCAGATCTTTTTTCAGTTCTGAACAGTGCTGACCTTGCAGCCGGTCTTCAAAACAGATTTCAACATCTTCAACTTTTAAACGGATGGCCTGATGCTCAAAAGCCAGACCCAAGTTGCGGCAGGTATCCTGATAGATATGGTTGGAACCGAGCATTTTACGGGTACATTGACAGGCATAGACTAGGTCTTGCTGACGTAATTGCTGGATGACGTCTTCGTAAATATCTAAACGGTCTTTCTGGAAAATGATTTCGGCATCAGGTTCAAGCTGAAAGGCATCCATGGCACGCAGGATATGCTCTTCGCTGCCGGGATAAATGCGGGGAATATCGGTGTCTTCAATCCGGACCAGCCATGTGCCTTGATTGGCTTTGGCATCGCAGTAACTGGCAACTGCGGTAATGAGGGAGCCAAAATGCAAAGGGCCGGTTGGCGATGGCGCGAACCGGCCCACATAAGCCATCCTGTTGTCCCCCTCCTTTTTTAAAGGAGGGGTTAGGGGAGGATTATTTACAGACATACTTAACCGTTATTTTGCTTCTCTTTGATCTCTGCAAGGGTTTTGCAGTCAATACATAAAGTAGCCGTTGGACGTGCTTCTAAACGACGCAAGCCAATCTCGATACCACAAGTTTCACAGAAACCATAGTCATCATTCTGGATTGCTTCGATCGACTGTTCGATTTTACGAATCAGTTTACGTTCACGGTCACGGGTACGTAACTCAATCGCAAACTCTTCTTCCTGAGTCGCACGGTCATTCACATCTGGAAGAGCAGTATTTTCGTCTTGCATCGTATTGAGGGTACGATCCACTTCTGACATCAACTCAGCTTTCCAAGCCAGCAAGATTTGGCGGAAATGCTGAAGCTGACCTTCAGACATGTATTCTTCATTTTTTTTAGGTTGATAAGGTTCAATACCAAATAAGCTAGCAGTAGAACCACCGTCAGTCGTTTTAGGCTTAGATTTGCGTACGCGCTTTGCAGCTTTCTCTTCTACAACATCAGTTTGATTGTCTAAGACTTGATTTTGGTTGTCATTCGCCATTTAGGGCATTCCTCATCTATGCGTATGATTGCTACGCAAAAAATATGGTGATATGCAGTTTTTTATCCACCCTGTAGAAAGATTATCCTCCTATGGGGGCCGTCATCATATAGACTTTTTATGCTTATTGATAGTCTTTGATGTCTGGACTATGCATATCACATTTCCTTTGGTTGCAATAAAGTAATGCAAAAAAAACAAATTGAAAAGTTAATAACCTGAAATTTCGGTATTAATATTTTGCTGGCTCAATGCCACCCGTTCAATATAGGTATCAAACTCACCATTTTGTTGCAAATGTAATACACGATAACCTGGTGCCGCCTGATCTAGCGCGAAATCTTCACTTTTAGGTTTAAACTGCACACTGGTCGATGGCGTGGATAAAAAGTAGATGCCATGCCATTCGTTGCAGGAATCCTGATGCACATGACCAAACAGAACCAGCTTGATATTATGATGCCGAGCCAGTACATCTTTTAAATCTTCAGCATTTTTCAGCCGGTGCTGATCAATCCAGTACGATTTCATCGCAAAAGGATGATGATGGCAAGCGACAATGACATGCTGATGCTTAAATTCAAGCAATAATTGGTCCAATTGATCGAGTTGAGCTTGTTCCACCCAGCCATCGATCTTGCCTTGAACGGCACTATTTAACAGGATCATGGTCCAGGTGCCAAAATGAATGGCATGTACCTGATTCGCATGCTGGTGAAAAGGGAACACCCGAGAATCGTCATGGTTACCTGGAATCTGATAATACGGCACGTTTAAAGACTGGACAAATGCTAAATAGCGTTGATAAGTCTGCTCGACCGGCACCTGTGCCAGATCACCGGTATGAATCAGTGCATCCATTTGGGGAAAGCGCTGTTGGATCTGCTGCATCACCTCGTGAAAACTCTGCTCGGGATTCATCCGGGCAAATTCCAGCTCTTCCCGATCCATCAAATGGGTATCAGAAATCTGGATAATGGTCCAATCTGGCTGTGTGTTTATGCTTGACTGCTGAAAACTCATGTCTTTCCCCTTAGACATATTCCTGCAGTATGAATATGTTGTTGCAACCATTGCAAGGCCATAATGACAGGTGCATTTCTTAAGCGACCATTCGTGAGCAAGGACGGAATATCAGCATAATCCAGAATATGCAGCTGGATATTTTCACCTTCATCCGGCATGCCAAAAATACCGCCCTGTTCAGGCAATTCGGTCTGCGCCACATATAAATGAAATAATTCGGAACATGCCCCGGCGGACGGATAGAAGCTGAAAATGTGCTGCAGCTCATCCAGGGTACAGCCTGATTCTTCGAGTGCTTCGCGACGGATGCATGTTTCAGGCGCTTCATCGCCATCCAGAACGCCAGCAATTACTTCGAGTTGCCAAGGAGAGTCGATATCATCCAGTCCGCCAATCCGGAACTGTTCGATCAGGCCGAATTTCTGCTGTTGATGATTGTACATCAGCACACCCGCTGCTTCTGGCCGATGAATCAGCTCACGTTGCAAAATAGGGGTTGAGCTTTCCTGATTAAATAAACGGTGTTTCAGGCTGACTTTTTCTACCTGAATAAATCCCTGGTACAAGAACTCACGTGCCTCTACGCTAAAGTCTTTTTTATTATAAGAGGCCTGTTTAATAATATTCATATGCTCAGATAGAATGAATTGATTTATTTTCATCCTATCTGAGTTTTTTTTGAAGACAACTGTTTTTTTTACAGTTTTATAGTTTGTGGTATAAATTTTGACCAGAGTTGTGGAAGCTGGCTTTCATCTGATTCATGCCGGCTTCAATTTCGGCCTGAGAGCTTGCCGGCTGATCAGGATTGGCCTGTTGACTGGCATAATCACGAACATTCTGGCTAATCTTCATTGAACAGAACTTTGGTCCGCACATGGAACAAAAGTGCGCGGATTTATGCGCGGCTTTCGGCATGGTTTCATCATGCATGCTGCGCGCCGTGTCCGGATCCAGACTCAAGTTAAACTGGTCTTCCCAGCGGAACTCAAAACGCGCCTTGGACAGGGCATTATCCCGGGCTTGCGCACCCGGATGACCTTTGGCCAGATCGGCTGCATGTGCGGCAATCTTGTAGGTAATAATGCCGTCTTTGACATCCTTTTTATTGGGTAAACCGAGATGCTCTTTAGGCGTCACATAACACAGCATTGCGGTGCCGTACCAGCCAATCATCGCGGCTCCTATTGCCGAAGTAATATGGTCATAACCCGGTGCGATATCGGTGGTGAGTGGCCCCAAGGTATAAAAGGGTGCTTCTTTACAGACTTCCAGTTGCAGATCCATATTTTCCTTGATCATATGCATCGGGACATGGCCCGGGCCTTCAATCATCACCTGAACATCATGCTCCCAGGCACGGTGGGTCAGTTCGCCCAAAGTTCGAAGTTCGGCAAATTGCGCTTCGTCATTGGCATCCTGCACACAGCCCGGACGTAGGCCATCGCCGAGACTAAACGATACGTCATAAGCTTTCATGATCTCGCAGATTTCATCGAAATGGGTATACAAGAAGTTTTCCTGATGATGTGCCAGACACCACTGCGCCATGATCGAACCGCCACGCGATACGATACCGGTCAAACGGTTGGCAGTCAGCGGTACATATCTTAAAAGCACGCCGGCATGAATGGTGAAATAGTCCACACCTTGTTCAGCCTGTTCAATCAGGGTGTCTTTAAAGATCTCCCAGGTCAGGTCTTCGGCCACACCATTGACTTTTTCCAGTGCCTGATAGATCGGTACGGTTCCAATTGGTACAGGAGAGTTGCGGATAATCCATTCACGGGTTTCATGAATATTCTGGCCGGTCGAGAGGTCCATGATTGTGTCTGCACCCCAGCGCGTCGCCCAGGTCATTTTCGAGACTTCTTCTTCGATACTTGAACCGAGTGCAGAATTACCAATATTGGCATTGATTTTGACCAAAAAATTACGCCCGATGATCATCGGTTCCAGTTCCGGATGATTGATATTGGCCGGAATAATCGCGCGGCCGGCGGCGACTTCCTGACGCACAAATTCTGGCGTAATTTCAGTCAGGTTTTTTGCACCAAAATTCTGGCCCGGATGCTGGCGCATATCGACACCATCGAGTTGACGTAGGTTTTCACGAATGGCAATGTATTCCATTTCCGGTGTGATAATGCCTTGCTTGGCATAATGCATCTGGGTGATGTTGCGGCCGCATTTGGCTTTGCGTGGTTTTTGAATATGCGCGAAACGGATCGCAGCGGTACGGATATCGCGTAAACGCTGGCGGCCAAATTCAGAACTGAGCTGATCCAGAATTTCACTATCGTTGCGCTGCTCAATCCAGCTTTCACGAATATTCGGCAGACCTTTGTTCAGGTCAATCGTCACATCGGGGTCAGTATAAACACCAGACGTGTCATAGACCATTAATGGCGGATTATGTTCACCGCCCAGACTGGTCGGGGTTTCACTTAAGGAAATCTCCCGCATCGGTACCTGAATATCAGGACGGGAGCCTTGCAGATAGACTTTACGTGAGGCAGGCAGAATTCGCGTTAAATCGCGTGCTTCCTGTTCATGAGCGGAGAGAGTGGTTTCAGAAGAAAGATTCGTTAACTGGTTCATGGCTATGATCCTTATGATGACATCAACGAATCAAGCACGACCAAAAACGTAGGCAGATTTATCCTGAACAGATAAAGCAAGGGCTGGGTTTTTAGCTGGCTTGATTCCTACGCAGGTATTAACCTGATCAGGTTCAACGGTACTCATGCTCAATTCCTGATAACGATAAAAGGAATCACATGATCTCAGCGAGGCATTACTCGCGCTCCGTCAAGCGAGGCTAAAGCTTAGCTCAGTTTAGGCAGAATAAACAGGTCTAAATCGCTCAACTTTAAACGAGGATTGATTTAGACATGGCGATATTGATTGAAGGTGAAACTGATCCCAACTAGATACAGATGGCATCGGTAAAGCAGTCTTTATCATATTTTTGTGAGGGCGGGCTGATCTGGGCATAGTACAGAATCTGTTCTGCTTCCGAGCGGTTTCTATAATCGGCAGGCAAGACTTGTTGGCGCTGTTCCGGAGTCATGTCCAGAAATTCCAGAAACAGGCGTGCCTGTGTGGACAGCGTTGATTTCTGGCCGTTTGATAGTCCAATAATAGTTTCCAGATGACTGGTATCCACAGCATAACGATCGCGATAATCTTCCGACACCGGGGATTGCTCGGTACCTCTAAACAGGAAATAGGTATATTGCTTCAGCAGATATTCAGCATCGCGTTTATAACTGCTATTCGGATAAGTCTTGAGATAGTCTTCCCAAAGCAGACTGCGGGCTGCAATATCAGTGGCTTCAATCTGCAGGCGTTTTTCCACCAGCACCGGTTCCATATTCTGTTCCGCCAGATTTTCAATAAAGGCTTTTTCAGCGGCCGGTAAATAAGGGGCAAAAATACGCGCCAGATATTCCGGACTGCGGCGATAATGTAAAGTGCCATCCCCCAGATCCAGCAGTTCTACATAAGCCTGCCCCTTGTGTTTTAACAGATACTGGTCACGTGAGGTGAGCTGTTGAAAATGCGCATGCTGAATGGTGGGATGCTGCGCCATTTCCAGTGCATACTGCTCAAAGGCGCGTTGCTGAAATTCGGTGCGATCCACCTTTAAAAAGCGCTGATACATTTCGGTAGAGCGCTGCATCAGTTGCTTCTGCTCCGCCAAGTCCATCAACGGCAGGCACACTTTAAGATCCTGATTAATCTGCTCCAGCGCAAACGTCGTGCGCTGGTCATTAATCTGGGACATATTTTTTTCAATATTCTGGCACATGAGGCTAAAGTCACTGACTGGACTTTGCGTTTGCTTCGCCTCAGTCTGTTCGACCTGGATCTGTGGATCTGAGGGCTGTTGGCAGCCCCCAAGAAGCAGCACGCTACCAGCAAGCACACAGGCTTTGAATATCGACGGGAATGGCATTAACACTATGCTTCAGGACTCTGTATATATAGGTGAATTCAGAAAATAACGGCCTTACTGGGAGATATTGTATAGATCAAACTAAAATACTATGTTTAGTATTGTGAATTGCTTTGTTACATTGCCGGTATGGGAGCCAGAAAATTGAATTAATGATGGATAAAAATTGATCTTTATATTAAAAAATTAATAAAAATCATACGTAAAAATTCAAGAGATCTCTTTAGTATGGCTTAGCTTAAAGCGCCAGAATTTTTTGATCTGAATGGCTGTTAGGGGTTAACACTATAAAATGAAATTAAAACGCAGTGTCATGGCCTGTTTATTGCTATTAATTAGTCCGGCGATTTTTGCCCTGGATTTACAAGAAGCGTATGCACGCGCCCAGCAAAATGATCCAAATTGGCAGGCGAATGTGTTGCAGTACCAATCTGATCAGCTCAATCTGGGGATTGCCAGCGGAAATTTGCTGCCGACCGTGACTTTATCTGGAAATGTGACCCGTAAAAACCAGTCCGTCAACAACTCAGAGTCTGAAGGTTTGCCTGCTGAATTTGGTGAGTTGCAAAGTTCCAGTACAACCAGCCGTCAGGTGGCCTTAACCGCACGCCAACCTTTATTTCGCTGGGATGCCTGGCAAGGTTATAAGCAGGTCAAGACCTCGGTCGAACTCAGTGAAGTCAATCTGCGTCTGCAAAAACAGCAGCATATTTTACAGGTGGCCGAAGCCTATTTTAATGTCTTGCGGCAGCAGTCTTTGACTACGGCTTATTTACAGGAAGAGCAGGCGCTGTCTGAACAGTTACGCATGATGAATGCTAAGCTGAAAGAAGGTTTGGTGGCGCGTAGTGAGGTCAGTGAAGCCAATGCCCAGTATCAAAGTGCCCAAGCCAACCGGATTTCGACTCAAGTTCAGCTGGTACTGGCCCAAGAACAGCTGGCACAGTTAATCGGCCCTTATCAGGAAAATCTGGCGGTATTACGCAACGATTTCCAGTTCCAGAAACCGGTTCCAAGTGATATGCAGTCCTGGACCGAATTAGCACAAAGCCAAAATCTGAATATTCTGCAAGCGCGTCTGCAAAAGCGCTATTCTGAAGATGCCAAACGGGTCGAACAGGCTGCGCTCTATCCGCAGGTCGAAGTGGTCGGAACCTATGGCTATTTAAAGCAAAGTCCGGCTACGATCATGTCCAGCAATGGAGATTTCGACCAGATTGGGGTGGAGGTGAACTGGAATGTATTTAGCGGTGGACGCACGCAAAAAAGTATCCGTCAGGCCGGCGTTAATGTGCAAAAAAGTGAAGCGCAACTGGATGCGGCTATCCGTAAAGCCAATACCGATGTGAAACAGTCCTTTATGCAGGTAGAAACCGATCAGGCCAAACTGAATGCACGTAAAGCCGCGATGGACTCTTCGGAAATTGTCTCACAAGCGTCCAGAGCCCAATATCAGGAAGGCTTAAAAACCATGGTCGATGTGTTGCTGGCACAGCGTAATGCCTTTTCTGCCAAGACCGATTATTTGAATGCCAAATATGATTATCTGTTGCATGCGCTGCAATTGCAGGCCTCGGTCGGGCAGTTAACCGAAAAGGAACTGGCAGAGCTGAATGCCTGGCTGATTGAATATGATTCGCCTCAGCCTCTATGAGGCTACTATTGTCATCAAACTTTCATCATGGATATGCTTTAATATGATTTATTATTGATCATTGTCCTCTATCGTTCAGGAGTAGCTTTCCTTGTGTCCAAATAATCCTGTATTAAGTCATCACATTTCTTCGCAATTTAATGAAGAACTGCAGGACGTAAATACCAAATTCATGACGATGGGCGGACTGGTAGAACAGCAGGTAGCTAATGCCATTCATGCCCTATTGGACACAGATGTCTCAATGGCAGTAGATGTGCAGTTTCAAGATAATGTCGTCAATCAGATGGAACGAGATATTGATGAAGCGCTGACCCTGATTCTGGCGCGCCGTCATCCTGCCGCGATTGATTTACGTATGGTGCTTGCCATGTCCAAGGCCAATACCGATCTGGAACGGATTGGCGATGAAGCCTCGAAAATAGGCCGAATTGCACAAAGCTTGTGTGAAGAGGGTAGCTCACCACGCGGTTATATGGAAACCCGGCATATTGGCAACCAGGTGCGGGTGATGATTCATGATGCACTGGATGCTTTTGCGCGTCTGGATGTAGATCAAGCTTTGAAGGTCATGTTGGCGGATGCGGATATTGACCGTGAATATCAGTCAGCCACACGTACGCTTATGACTTATATGATTGAAGACCCACGGCATATCAGTCGTGTCATCAATGTATTGTGGGTGCTGCGTTCACTCGAAAGAATTGGCGATCATGCCCGGAATATTTCGGAACAGGTGATCTATATGGTCAAAGGTTTTGATGTGCGTCATACCAGTGTTGAAGAAATTGAACAGAAAGTTCAGCGTTAAATCTTAAAAAATTAAAATAAAAAAACCTCCGTACCGGAGGTTTCTTTATTGAGATAGAGAAGCTAACTATGAGTTTCTTCCTCGGCATCATCTTCAAAAGTTTTGGCAATTTTTTCAATATTCAGGCTTTTGGCCATCGCATCAAAGATTTCCTTATACACGCCTTGCTGATGATAAAGCTGGTCGTGCTCGCCATGCTCAGCAATCGTTCCTTCTTTCATCACGTAAGTATAATCCGCATCAATAATCTGCGACAGGCTATGCGAAATGATGATCACGGTACGGCCTTGCTTGATCTGGTCCAGACTGTGTTTAATCTGTTCCGTGGCAATTGCATCTAGACTCGCCGTCGGTTCATCTAGAAAAATAATCGGTGGATTTTTCAGGAACATCCGTGCCAAGGCAATCCGTTGCTGCTGGCCGCCAGACAGCATCAAGGCATCGTTATCATAACCATCCGGTAACTGTAAAATCTGCTCATGAATCGAGGCTTTTTCTGCTGCCTCAATTACATCCTCCATTGAGGCAGTAGTTTTACCATAACGGATATTGTCAAAGATGGTGCCCTGAAAAATATGATTTTTTTGTAAGACCAGACCAATATGATCGCGTAGATATTGGGTGTCATAATCTTTCAGGTCAATGCCATCCAGTTTGATCTGACCTTGCTGTGGTTCATAAAATTTATCCAGCAAACTGATGAGGGTAGATTTTCCGGCACCCGATAAGCCCACCAAGGCGGTAATTTTATTGGGGCGAATTTCCATATCAATATCTTTCAGGGCATGGTGGCCGTTTGGATAATAAAAATTCACGCCACTCAGTTCAAATTTGCCTTGGACAATCGGTTTCTGCTGACCGCTTTGTTCAATTTCATCATCGGCCTCCAGAATTTTGAAAAAGCTTTCTGAATAGATCATGGCATCATTCACTTCATCATAAATCCGGTGCAGGGATCGAATTGGGGCAGAGACATTATTAAATAGCAGCACATGAAACATGATCATACCGATACTCATCTGGCCATCCAGCACAAAGTAGGAGGTTAAAATAATGATCAGTACAATCCCGATCTGTTCCAGAAAAGTTTTCAGGCCATCAAACAGGAAACTGGTCTGGCGGGTTTTCATCTGATTGTCGGTCAGTTCACGCTGTAAACCGAGCTGCTTTTCCGATTCAATCGATTCGCGGTTAAAAGACTTAATCACGGTAATCGAGTTGATGATACTGAGAATGCCCTGACTTTTTCTCTCCCGACCATCGCGAAGACTGCGGCGCCAGCCCCCGAGTTTTTGTGCCTGCTTATAGGTCAGCCAGAAATAGATAGGAACAATAGCAGTCGCGACCAGACCGACATACACATTGGCATAGTACATTAGCCCCAAAGCCACAATGGCACTGGTAAATAACGGTAAAATATCAATAAAGAAAATTTGCACCAGACGGGTCAGTGAGCCAATGCCACGGTCAATCCGGGTCTGTAATTTACCGGCCTGGTTATTTTCCTGATTAAAAAATTCCAGCCGATATTTTAAAAATTTTTCAATAATCCCTTGGGCCAGATCCTGAGAGACAAAAATCCGCAGTTTCTCTCCATAGAACTTCTGCCCGAACTGGACAAAGGCATTGATAATTTCTTTGCCGAGCAAAATCGCCGAAATCGTGATCAGAATATGCCAGCCTTGTTCCAGTCCTTGACCGGTTTCGAGTAGCGAATTGATGCTGTCGACCGCATATTGCAAGGTAATGGCATTGACCTGTGCGGTGAATGAGCCAATCAGGGTCAGAATCAGCGTGGCAATCACCAGCAACCGGTAAGGCTGAACAAAGGGACGAAGTTTCTGAAACAGCTGCCATAAGTTCATAAAAGGATTATTTTTATTGTGAAAGTTGAATTCAGTCTAGGCAGGAATTAGGCTAGCCACAAGCATAAATGTTGTAGTCATTTGTGAAGAGCAGTTGTAATCCTTTAGGTCGAATGTCAGTATTTTCATGTGGATACTGGATTGAATTGATATGACTCTCGATTTATTTGCACCCCAGCCGCAAGCCAATGTATTACCTTTTGATGGGGTAGTGGAGGATTATGGCCTGATTTTGGATCAGGAACAAAGCCAGCAGTATCTACAGCATTTTCTCAGTCAGCTGGCCTGGCAACATGATGAAGTGCATTTATTTGGCAAGCACCATGTCACAGGTCGCCAGGTGGTCTGGTATGGCGATGAACATTATCAGTATCGTTATTCTGGTACGCTCAAACAAGCTCAGGTATGGACACCCGGATTATTCCGTTTAAAGCAGCATATTGAAATTCTGGTCGGTCATCCCTTTAATTCCTGTCTGGCCAATTTGTATGAAGATGGTTCCCAAGGCTTGGGCTGGCATAGTGATGATGAGCCGGCGTTATATACAGGTACCTCTCGGGAAAATGTCATCGCTTCTCTAAGTCTGGGAGCTACCCGTAAAATGAGCTTTAAGCATAAAATTCACAGCGATAAAGTCGATGTGCTGTTACACAGTGGACAACTGATTGTGATGCGTGGCGCGACGCAGCAGCACTGGAAGCACAGTATCAGCAAAACCAGCAAAGTTTTAACACCGAGAATTAATCTGACTTTTCGTTATTTTTATCCTTAAGAAGCATTTTGGAGTGTAAAAAAGCACCCTAAAGGATGCTGATTTAAAAAAATTTAAAAACAGATTAAGGCGTGATTCCGGCAGGATGGCGATACCAGCTTTCAATCAACAAGGCAGCCGCAATACTGTCCGCAGAGAGTTTCTTGCCTCGACCTTGAGCTTGGTAATGATCCAGTTCATCGCGTGCTTCACGGGTGGTCAAACGTTCATCCACCATCCAGGTTTCAATATTGGTCTGATGACGTAAACGGCGGGCAAATTTTCGCGCCCGTGTCGACAGCTCCGATTCACTATCATCCATATTCAATGGTAAGCCGACCAGAAATAAATTGGGTTGATGGCTTTTCACGATTTTGAGTAGTTCATCCCAGTTGGGAATACCATCTTTCATGGGAAATAAGGGTAGGGGATTGGCACTAGCAATCAGGGATTGTCCGACCGACATTCCCATTTTTTGTGTACCAAAATCAAACGCCATAATGGTTTGTGGCGCGTTTACATCAGGCATGTCCAATCTCGGAAGATAACCAGTTGCGGTCTACCCCCATTTTTTTATAGGCAGCGTCCCAACGGTCGTTATAAGGTAAATTAAAAATCAGATCCATATCGGAATCACAAATCAGCCAGTCACCACGAGCAATTTCCTGTTCCAGCTGGTGTTTGCCCCAGCTGGCATAGCCAAGTGCAATCTGATAGCGACCAACGCCTTCATTATGCGCAATGGCATCCAGAATATCTTTCGATGTGGTAATACAGACATTCTCGCCTACGGCAATAGACGAATGCCAGGTCGGCTGACCGGTATGCAGGACAAAGCCGGCCTCAGGGCGTAATGGACCACCTTGCAATACTTCATGCGGATTGACATTGTCTGCTTCAATATCAAGATCATTCAGCAATTCTTTAATTTGAATGCCGGCAGGTCGATTGATAATGATGCCTTGCGCACCATCTTCATCATGCCGTGCGAGATAAATGACCGTCTGGGCAAAAAAATCATCATTCGCATGCGGCGGTGCAATCAGACAACGATGTGTCAGAAACTGTTTGGTCACCTGAGCAGTTCTCCTTAAAATTAATTTCTTCGCAGAGAAATCCTATGATCCTAATAGCTACGTTACTAGAGCTTCTTGGATTCACCAAATTTTATTTGTCCAGATTGTAAATATTTAAGCCTGCTGAAATTTCAGCTGACGTAACTGACGGGCATGTTGCAAGGTGGTTTCACTAATCTCTACACCACCTGTCATTCTTGCAAGCTCCTGAATTATTTCATTTTCTTCAAGATTGATAATCGTGCTGCTGGCAGGATCAGTCTGCTGTTTTTTCACCAGTAGGTGCTGATCAGATTGTGCTGCAACCTGCGCCTGATGGGTAATACACAGAATCTGTACATGTTGGGCCAGATCGGCCAGTAAACGCCCGACAATCTCTGCGGTACCACCACTGATCCCGACATCAATTTCATCAAAGACCAGCACTTCCGCTTCGGTTTTTTCCGCATTCATGACTTGCATCACCAACGCAATACGCGAAAGCTCACCACCTGATGCAACCCGGGCCAAAGGCTGTGCCGGAATGCCTTTATTGGCAGTAAAAAGTAGCTGGATAAAGCTCAGGCCTTCGCTAGATGGATGTTCCAGAGGCTCAAACTTAAACTCAAAATGTGCTTCAGGCAGTGCCAGCTGTTTGACCTGCTCAGTGAGCTGCTTGGCCAAAGGTGCTGCGGCTTCACGGCGAATCTGATCCAGATGTTGGGCTTTATCCAGAAATTCCTGATAAGACACTGCTACCTGTTCAGCCAGTGTTTCCGGATCTTCCAGTTGATGTAACTGTTCCAGTTCACTTTGCCAGGCTTCATATTCTTCTTTCAGTAATTCTGGCTGGGTACGATATTTACGTGCCAGACGATGGAAGATTTCTAAAGTTGAATTCAGTACTTCCATGCGTTCAGGATCAAAACTCTGCCGATCCATAAACTGGCGTAAATTCGCTGCTGCATCTTCAAGTTCGCTTTGAGCATTCAGTAGGGAAGTATAAATCCCGGAAAGCTGTTCACTGCGTCCGGCATGCGACTCAACCCGACGCATAATTGATGCCAGTTCCTGAGTGATATTCTGTTCAGCTTCATCCAGCACATTCAGGCTATAGACACAGTCCTGCATAATGGCTTCATGATGCGAGAGCCGATCAAATTCCTGTTCAATTTCAGGATAATCCGTCTGAACAATTTCTTCCAGTTCTTCGAGTTGCAGCTCAAGGGTTTCCAGACGCTGCTTGCGTGTCGCTTGTGCATCCAAAGCTGCCTGATGCTGGCGAATATTTTTTTGCCAAGTGCTATACGCATCACGTACTGCTTGAGCCGGCGCATAAAAATGATAATAACGATCCAGCCAGTGCTTCGGATAAGGCGGTTCCAGAAGTTGCTGCTGACTATGCTGGCTATAGAGTTGTACCAGTAAACGCCCAATTTCTTTCAGTTCAGACAGGCTGCTCGGACGTCCATTGATCCAGGCCTTGCTGCGGCCGGTAGCAAAAATCACCCGGCGTAAATGAATTTCACCTGATTCGTCATCCAGCTCATGTTCTTTTAACCATGCGGCTTCAGGACTGTGTTCCTGATAGCTGAAACTGGCAGTGACATCGGCTTTTTCTGAGCCATAACGTACATAATTGGTATCGGTTCGCTCACCCAAACAGGCAGACAATGCATCCAGTAAGAGGGATTTACCTGCACCGGTTTCACCGGTTAAAACGTTAAAACCTTTATCAATATCAATAGCAAGATGTTCAGCTAAAGCAAAATTGATCAGAGTTAAATGTGTCAGCATAAACGCATCCGGGCTGCGAAAAGTTTGATTGAAATAGCCTGATGTCGGATTGGGGTCGCAACATGGCTGTGATTATTATAAATCAGGACGAATCAATTTCATTCTATCTTAAATTTTAGCGATTTATATATGCTTATTTCACTGTATTTTCGCAAGAAGCTGACTCAGAAGTCCGTTAATGCACTGCTGATTTTCATATTTTTGACATCCCCAATCTTTAAATTAAAGATTCAATTGAGCCTGTTTTTAAAAGAGCGCGTGCAGATCGAAACTTAAGTTTATCTATCAGCAAAATACAGGCCAAAACATGCTGTAAATAGAAGGGGTTCAGGTGATACAGAATATTTGATCGACGCCGACAAACTTCGATTGATTAGTTGAGGGTGCACATTTAAACTACAGCAATCAAAATATTACAAAATGCTTTATCTGGAGAAATCGCATGTCAGCTCAGTTTGATCATGTATCTGTACTTAAAAAATCTAATGTATATTTCGGCGGGTTGTGTATTAGCCACATTGTACAATTTGAAGACGGGACCAAAAAAACTTTGGGTGTCATTCTGCCATCAGAAAATGCCTTGACCTTTGAAACACATGTTCCTGAGCGTATGGAAATTGTTTCAGGTGAATGCCGTGTTCAGATTGGCGATAGCGAAGAAAGTGAGCTGTTCCGTGCGGGGCAGTCTTTCTATGTGCCGGGCAATAGCCGTTTTAAAATCGAAACCGATGATGTGCTGGACTATGTCTGCCATTTTGAAGGTTAAGTCCAGATTCAAGATCAGTGTAAACCGGGCAAGAAATTTCAGTGCGAATCGGTTAAACTAATCAGCTATAGAAATCCTGTGAAGTCAGCTTTACGGGATTTTTCTTTTGTATATAACTAATCTAGAGGTCGTTCATGGCAAAACCTGAATATTTTTATGGCGTACATTCAGTGGAGTCATTGTTAGAGCTTGAGCCTGAACGTGTCTTGACATTATTCACTCTCAAAGGACGCGATGATCAGCGTTTAAAGCGTGTACTGGAACTGGCTGAACCGTTTGGGATCAGTGTGCAGCAAGCCAGCCGTGACAAACTGGAGAAACTGGCCGGGCAACCGTTTCATCAGGGGGTCGTAGCCGCAGTTCGTGCTCATCCAACCCTGAATGAAAAAGATCTTGAATCCTTGTTGAGTGCGAATCCTCAAGCGTTGTTATTGGCCCTCGATCATATTACCGATCCGCATAATCTCGGTGCCTGTATCCGTACAGCCGCTGCAATGGGCGTTGAGGCAGTGATTGCGCCACGTGATCGTTCTGCAACGTTAACCCCGACTGCACGTAAAGTGGCTGCAGGTGGTGCGGACAAAGTCAAATTCATTCAGGTCACCAATCTGGCGCGTACTTTGGGTCAAATCAAAGAAGATTTTAATGTTCGTGTTGTCGGAACTATGCTGGATGAAAAAGCGCTGCCGATTCAAAATTTTGATTTTACCGGTACTGGCGTCTGTATCGTGATGGGTGCGGAAGATACTGGCCTACGTCCAATTACGCAAAGCCAATGTGATCAGACCGTGTATATTCCGATGGCAGGTAATCTGCAAAGTCTGAATGTCAGTGTGGCTACAGGCATGGCGCTGTATGAAGCCTGCCGTCAACGTAACCTTTAATTGATGATGGCATTGTCAGACCGTACCCAAGGCTATGTTTTTTTAGTTGTTACCATGTGCATCTGGGGCGGTTTTACTTTAACAGCCCGCCTGAATGCGCTGTGGCAGATCAGTGCTTGGGATATTGTGGCCTTGCGTTTTTCTTTGGCCTTCCTGATTCTGATGCCGATCTTGCTTTATCGTAAAGAGGCCGCTTTTTTACTGAAAAAAGAGCCTTTTATTTTAGCTATGATTGGCGGGGTGATTTATTGCCTGTTTGCCTATAGTGCTTTTCACTACGCACCTACCGCCCATGCTGCAATTTTCTTGAATGGCTGTATTCCGATCTGTACCGCGATCATGGCTTTTTTTCTGATGGGGCAGGCTTTTGATAAACATACCTGGGCCAGCCTGATCATTATGATCGTCGTACTATGTCTCATGAGTATGCTGATGTATCGGGAAACTGGTGTAGCCTTTGGGGCAGGGGACGGGCTGTTTTTTATCAGTGCCATACTTTGGGCGATTTTTACTGTTTTATTGCGTAAATATCAGCTAACTGCATGGCAGGCAATGTGTGGTGTCGCGATCTGGTCGGCAGTGATATATGTGCCGATTTATCTGCTATTTTTACCGAAAAATTTGAGTGTGCCTGAACCCAAGCATTTACTGTTTCAGACCATTTTTCACGGCATATTTGTGGTGATTATTGCTACTTTAAGCTATGTAGAAGCCATCAAGCGTCTTGGTGCATTTAAGGCAGGCAGTATTACCAATCTTGCACCTTTTATTGCGGCAATTCTGGCTGTACCTTTATTAAATGAAACTTTAAGTCTGGCCATGGTGTGTGGCCTGATGGGTATGGCCGTCGGGGCCTTACAGCCGTGGCGCTGGTTACAGCATCAGGACAGTCTGAGCCGAAAATTAGCAGAACAAAAAAAGCAGTCTTAATCAGACTGCTTTTTTTATGCTTCAGCTGGCTGCCATGTTTAAATATTTTTGATGTAATGGTCTGAGATGAGCATAGAGATGATCCAGATGACCATCATTTAGGACAATATCATCGGCCATGGTCTGCTTTTGTTCGCGGGACATTTGGGCGGCAATGATATTGCGAATTTGTTCGATATTCTGGCCATCACGTTGTGAGGCCCGCTCAATTTGCAGTTCGATGGTGGCATCAATCAGTAAGGTATGCTGAGTGAGTTCGTGCTGATTGGTTTCAAATAAAAGTGGTGAAACCAGAATGGCATAGGGACTTTGCGCAGCATGTAGTTGCTGGATAATGGAAGTGCGAATTGCCGGATGGGTAATACTTTCCAGGGTCTTGCGTGCTTCAGGAGACTGGAAGATATATTCACGCAAGGCACGACGATTCAGTGAGCCATCGGCAAGCAGTACCCAATCGCCAAAAGCCTGCTGGATCTGGGTAAGTGCAGGCTGCCCAATTTCGACCACTTCACGCGCTACCACATCGGCATCGACTACCGTGATCCCTTGTGCTTCAAACCACTGACTGGCAGCAGACTTGCCACTGCCAATCCCGCCGGTTAATCCGAGTATAAATTTCACTTTATTGACCTAAATACACTTTCATAATCTGCTCGCCCCACAAAAAAGCAATCCAGCCGGCAATCGCGATATAGGGACCAAAGGCAAAAGGCTGATTTTCCTTGCGGACTTTCAGTAGGATAATCCCGATAATCGCACCAACCAGAGAAGACAGCAGCACAATTAAAGGCAGTAATAAAGGCCCCATCCAGGCACCCAGGGCGGCAAGCAATTTAAAATCGCCATAGCCCATACCTTCCTTGCCGGTAACGATTTTAAATGCATAATACACCACCCACAGACACAGGAAACCAATAATATAGCCCCAGATGGCAGCACCGGGTAAGGTATAAAGTGCATAACTATTTACCCCCAAACCTAGCGCGGCCAAGGGTAAAGTATAACGGTCAGGCAATAACTGGGTGTCAAAATCAATAAAAGTGAGTGCGATCAGCACATAAGTCAGGATCAGGCCAAACAGCATTTGTAGGGTAGGGCCAAATACTGCTACGACAAGGAGTGCACAAACTGCCGTCAGAATTTCAACCAAAGGATAACGGATGCTGATCGGATTCTGGCAGTTGCTACATTTTCCGCGCAGGACCAGCCAGCTAATGACGGGAATATTCTGGTACCAGCGGATTGGCTGATGACACTTGGGGCAAGCTGAAGCGGGTTTGCTTAAACTTAACTTAGTTTCATCAATCACCGGCTGTTCCGGATGCAGGAACATCTGGCAATCAGTACGCCATTCCTGTTCCATCATCTTGGGAGTGCGGTAAATCACGACATTCAGAAAGCTGCCGATACATAAACTAAAAAGCCCAACTGCGATATACAACGCCGTTGGGTTTTGAATAAAATATTGAAGAAAATCGTGCATTAAACCACAGAACCCATTTGGAAAATTGGAAGGTACATGGCAATCACCAGACCACCGACAAGCACACCGAGAACAGCCATAATGAGCGGTTCCATCATCGAGGTTAAGCCGTCAACTGCATTGTCGACTTCATTTTCATAATGTGTGGCTACTTTGTCTAGCATGGCATCTAGTGCACCAGATTCTTCACCAATCGCGACCATTTGTACTGCCATGGATGGGAATTTGTTGGTCACGCGCATGGCAAACTGTAGTTGTTGACCTGTGGCGACATCTTCACGGATTTTCATCACGGCATCTTCATACACGACGTTATTGGTAGCGCCGGCAGTGGATTCCAGTGCATCAATCAAGGGAACACCAGCTGCGAAAGTCGTGGCCAAAGTGCGGCTATAACGTGCAATAATCGCTTTATACACCAGGTCACCAAAAATCGGGGCTTTGAGTGCGGCCTTATCCAGAAAATCGCGGAATTTCTTGCTGCGTTTTTTCGCTTCAAGAAAAGCGGTAATCACGGCCCCAATGGCGATAATCAGCAGGAACCAATACTTTTGCATCCATTCCGACATATTGACCACCATTTTGGTAAAAGCCGGTAAGTCCGCACCAAATGAAGAGAATAAATCCTGGAAAACCGGGACCACTTTGACCATCAGAATGATGGTAACAATTAGGGCGACTACAACCACCGCAGCAGGATATTTCATGGCTTTTTTGATTTTTTGCTTGAGTAGTTCGCTTTTTTCTTTGTAAATCGCAACGCGATCTAGCATGGTTTCTAAAGCACCAGATTGTTCACCAGATTCGACCAGTGAACAGAATAGGTTGTCGAAATATTGTGGATATTTGCGCAGTGCTCCGGCAAAAGTATTACCGCCTTCAACCTCACCTTTAATTCCTAGTACAACTTCACGCATCGCCGGATTTTCCAGACCTTCTGCGACAATTTCAAAGCCTTGTACCAGTGGTACCCCGGCTTTCATCATGGTCGCCAACTGTCGGGTAAAAATTGTAATATCCAGTGTTGAGACTTTTTTCTTCATCAAGCCTTCAAGGATATTTTTTTTCTTTTCCCGAATGGTCTTGATGCTGATGCCTTGTTTCCGAAGGGTGACCTTGGCCAGAGCCATATTTTTTGCTGGCAATTCCCCCTTGATCTTTGCCCCTTTACGATCAATTCCTTCATAGCTGAAGATCGGCATCATCTGGCCTTTCTTTACTGCTGCCATACCTTTATCCTTATTTTAGATCAGCGCCCGATCATTCGCTGGTGACACGATTGACTTCCTGTAAAGAAGTCACCCCCTGCATCACCTTGATTAAACCTGACCGGCGTAAATTGTTAAAACCTGCACGTGCGGAAGCATCTGCAATTTCAAGTGCATTGCCGTCCTCCATAATAATTCTGGAAATTTCGGGTGTTACTTTCATAACTTCATAAATACCTACACGACCCTTATAGCCTTCACGACATTCATTGCAGCCCACCGGTTCATAAATTTGGAACTCAGGTTGCTGCAAGTCGGTTTCGGTAAAGCCCATCTCCAGTAAGCTTTGTTGCGGAATATCTGCAGGTTTCTTGCATTGTGAACACAAACGACGCGCCAACCGTTGTGCAATGACCAGGTTTACTGAAGTGGCAATATTGAAAGAGGGCACCCCCATGTTTCGTAAACGGGTCAAGGTCTCAGGCGCACTATTGGTATGCAAGGTCGACATCACCATATGACCGGTCTGCGCCGCTTTAATCGCAATCTCGGCAGTTTCCAGATCCCGGATCTCACCGACCATTACGATGTCCGGGTCTTGACGTAAGAAGGACTTCAGTGCGGCAGAGAAGGTAAGACCAACTTTATTGTTGACGTTGACTTGATTAATGCCTTGTAAGTTAATCTCGACCGGATCTTCCGCTGTCGAAATATTGGTATCTTCACGATTGAGGATATTCAGACCGGTATACAGTGAAACGGTTTTACCGGAACCTGTTGGACCAGTGATCAGGAGCATGCCTTGCGGTTTGTCCAGCGCTTGCATAAAAAGGTCTTTTTGTTCCGGTTCATAACCTAGTGCATCAGTTCCCAACATCGCGCTGGAGGGATCCAGAATTCGCAGTACCAGCTTCTCACCAAACAGGGTAGGGAGAGAGTTGACACGGAAATCAATGGCTTTATTTTTAGAAAGTTTTAATTTAATACGACCATCTTGCGGTACCCGTTTTTCAGAAATGTCCATTTGCGACATGACTTTAAGACGCGAAGACAAGCGATTTGCCAGCTGTAGTGGTGGTGTTGCAATCTGGCGTAATACCCCATCTACCCGGTAACGTACCCGATAGATTTTTTCATAAGGTTCAAAATGTAAGTCTGAAGCCCCCATACGGATCGCATCAATTAGTAATTTATTAATATATTTGACAATCGGTGCTTCTTCACCCTTGTTACTGTCATCCTCTTCTTTATTCGGATCAGCAGATTCGACATCAACATCCAGATCAAAGTCTTCATCGAATTCAAAGGTACTTTCTTCGGTAAAATTCTGCTCGATCAGTTTTTCAAGTTTATTGTGTTCAACAATAATGGTTTCAATATTGAGTTTGGTGGAAAAGCGGACTGCATCAATCGCTTCGATATTGGTCGGGTTACTGGTCGCAACATATAAAATACTGGAATTTCTAAAAATCGGCAGAATGCGATGCTTGGTAATCAGCTTTTCATCAATCGCATCCCGAAGAATTTGAGCAGGATCATAGGCACTGATATCAAACAGCGGTTCGCCAAATTCGACTGAAATCGTTTCAGCAATGACGGTTGGAGAAAGTTGCTGCTGGTTAATTAACTCAGCCACAATATCGATTTTTTCTTGTTTGGCATGCGCTAATGCACTGCGCATATCTTCAGCCGAGATGACGCCTTCCTCGACCAAACGACGAATAAATCCGGTAAATCTTGGCGACCCCTGTAATGCTGTCATGCTATAAATGCCTACTCATCAAATTCTTTTAATTGCTATACTAAAATTATACGTTTGTTACGTAAAAATACCATAGCCAAGAGTGCTGCTAGCTTCCTCATCTCCAGTAAAAGCATGAACTGGTTGGAAGAAGTCCCCATTTTTTTAAGTGATAACAAAAAATAACCATTTTGGATAGTCTAAACTGAGAAGGAGTGATAAGAAAACTATTCTTTTAATTTTCCAATTCCGTGTAGAATGTGCCCAATTCAAAATATGTAAATGAAATAGGTTAATTATGTCGGTTTCGACGATTACCCCTTGGGTGATAGGTAACTGGAAAATGAATCCGGTGCAGGCAGATGCATTGAGCTTGGTGCGTGGTATTAAGAATTTGCTGGAAACTGCGCCAATTGCCGAAGATCAATGTCATTTAGGTGTGGCACCGATTGCCATTGCCTTAAGCCAGATTCAGGCAGAGCTGTCATCTGCGGTTCGTCCGATTTATACCGTAGCACAAGATGTTTCACGTATTTCTGGAACAGGTCCCTACACTGGTGAAGTCAGTGCTGAATTGTTGGCCGATAGTCAAATTCACTATGTACTAGTGGGTCATTCTGAACGCCGTGAAATATTTGCGGAAAATGCTGATATTTTAAATGCGAAAATCAAGAATGCCTTAAGTGCCGGTTTGACCGTGATTTATTGCGTTGGTGAAAGCCTGGAACAACGTGAAGCAGGGCAGGCAGAAGCTGTAGTGCTACAACAGATTTGTGATATTGCTGCTGTGGTTGAAGCTGAGCAATGGAAAAATATCGTGATTGCCTATGAACCGATCTGGGCAATTGGAACTGGTAAAACTGCTTCTCCTGAAGATGCACAGGCCATGCATGCACAAATCCGTCAAGGTTTAAGCCAGATCACTGGTTATGGCGCGACGATGGCGATTTTATATGGTGGTAGTGTCAAGCCGGAAAATGCAGTAGAGTTAGCAGCCTGCCCAGATATCAACGGGGCATTGGTCGGTGGTGCATCACTCAATGCTGAGTCGTTCCATAAAATTGCTCATGCATTTGCAAATACACAATAATTAGGAGTTCAGCATGCAAACTTTTGTGCTGGTAGTACATATTATCTTAGCTGTTTTGATGATTGTCTTGATTTTGGTTCAGCATGGTAAAGGTGCAGATGCTGGTGCCTCTTTCGGTGGCGGTGGTGCAGCGACAGTATTCGGAGCATCGGGTTCGGGTAATTTCATGACCCGTTTGACTGCAATTTTTACTGCACTGTTTTTCGTAACCAGTCTGACTTTGGCGATTTTAGCCAAGCAACAAACCTCGAATGCCTATAGTTTGGGATCGGTTCAGTCTGCGCCGACCACACCTGTACAATCGAATGAAACTTCACCAACTGCACCAGAAACGACCGAATAGTTTTAATTAATCCTTTCTTTTTTTCAGTGATACGACTAGAATGCGTCACAGCTGCGGTGGTGGTGGAATTGGTAGACACGCTACCTTGAGGTGGTAGTGCTTTCGGGCGTGGGGGTTCAAGTCCCCCCTTCCGCACCAACTTATAATCCAGAAATTTAAGTTGGTGTATGCAGCTGAAAAAACTTCTGTTGATGCGGGATGGAGCAGTCTGG
This sequence comes from Acinetobacter sp. USHLN143, assembly GCF_037145695.1. Lineage (GTDB taxonomy): Bacteria > Pseudomonadota > Gammaproteobacteria > Pseudomonadales > Moraxellaceae > Acinetobacter > Acinetobacter fasciculus. The sequence goes on along the minus strand of NZ_JBBCWZ010000005.1, from coordinate 17,725 downwards.
TAGCTCGTCGGGCTCATAACCCGAAGGTCGTTGGTTCAAATCCAGCTCCCGCTACCAATCAATCCTTTTTAAAGGCGCAAACTTTCAAGAGGCAGCTTAAACAGGTTTTAAGTTGAGAAAATTAATTTGCATGTTGTTGCGGGATGGAGCAGTCTGGTAGCTCGTCGGGCTCATAACCCGAAGGTCGTTGGTTCAAATCCAGCTCCCGCTACCAATCTTTTAAAGATGCAAACTTTAAAAGCAGTTTAAGTTTTTTAAACTGAATGTTATTTGTACGCTGATGCGGGATGGAGCAGTCTGGTAGCTCGTCGGGCTCATAACCCGAAGGTCGTTGGTTCAAATCCAGCTCCCGCTACCACTTTTTCAGCGACAGATGACAAATATGCAGAATGATGTGGTTTTGATTGAAAAGTTCTCATCTTTTGTATATAATTTTTGCACGTTGATGCGGGATGGAGCAGTCTGGTAGCTCGTCGGGCTCATAACCCGAAGGTCGTTGGTTCAAATCCAGCTCCCGCTACCAAGTTTCTAAAAAGAGGCTCACAACAAGGTGGGCCTTTTTGCACAGTGGGATTTGAAAAAATCTTAAATTGTGCATTAATTGGGGCGATTTACGCCCTTTTTTATTGGCTATCGTGTAGTGTCGACATTATTTGGTCAAATCTCCATGTTTCACTACTACTATAGTTTGTATTGGTTTGTAGTGGTCAAATAGATCATAAAATCGCACCAGATGACGAGAGTAAATGAAGCTATCAAATAAAACTCAAGCACTTCAGGACTTGATTGCACCAGCAGTTGAAGCCTGTAATGTAAACCTTTGGGGGATTGAATTCCTGCCACAGGGTAAATGTTCGTTATTACGTATCTACATCGACAAGCCAGTCGATGAGAGCGTTGCACCAGCAATCAATGAAGATGGTGAAGAAGAGCAGGGGCGTGGTATTGGCGTTCAGGATTGTGTGCGTGTCACGCAGCAAGTGGGTGCAATGCTGGATGTTCATGATCCGATCTCGGGTGAATATTCACTTGAAGTATCTTCGCCAGGCTGGGACCGTCCATTCTTCCAGCTCGAGCAGATGTCAGGCTATATCGGTCATACCGTAGCACTACGTTTGATCAGTGCGGTAGATAACCGTCGTAAATTCCAGGCCAAACTGGTTGCTGTCGATCTTGAAAATGAAATGATTCAGGTTGAAGTAGAAAAGCAACAGGTATTGGAGATCGACAGTCACAATATCGATAAAGCAAATTTGGTCTTCCAAGATTAATTTAATAAATAAAAATTTAACGAATAGGTGACGTATGGCACGTGAAATTCTGACCGTCGTTGAAACGGTTAGTAACGAAAAAGGTGTACCTCGTGAAGCGATCTTTGAAGCGCTTGAGCAAGCTTTAGTTGCTGCGACAAAGAAAAAATTCTACGAAGGAACACATTCGGAAGAAGCACGTTTACGTGTGGAAATCGATCGTAAAACAGGTGACTATCGTACTTTCCGTCAGTGGGAAGTGGTTGCAGACGAAGACCATGAAATGCCAGCTTGTCAGGATGCCATCTCTGATGTTGATCCGGCAAAATGGTCGATTGGCGACATTCGTGAGCTTGAAGTTGAATCGATTGACTTCGGTCGTATTGCAGCGCAAATTGCCAAGCAAGTGATCGTACAGAAGATCCGTGAAGCAGAACGTGCACTCGTAGCCGATGCTTACGAATCTAAAGTCGGCGAGCTGATCTACGGTGAAGTGAAAAAACAAACCAAAGACGGCTTTATCATTGACCTAGGTGACAATGCTGAAGCGTATCTTGCTCGCGAAGAAATGATTCCGAAAGAAATCCTTCGTCCGAAGCAACGCGTGAATGCGATTCTATTCAATGTCAACCGTGAAGGTCGTGGTGCGCAGTTACAACTGTCACGTGCTAAACCGGATATGCTGATTGCATTGATGAAGAAAGAAATCCCTGAGATTTCTGAAGAAATTATTGAAATTAAAGCGGCGGCTCGCCAACCAGGCGTTCGTGCTAAAATTGCAGTGAAAACCAATGACCACCGTATTGACCCGGTGGGTGCTTGTATTGGTATGCGTGGTACCCGTATTCAAGCTGTACAGCAAGAGCTCAATGGCGAGCGTATTGATGTGGTAGTTTGGTCGGATGATCCTGCGCAATATATCGCAAGTGCATTGGAACCAGCAGATGTATCGAGTATTGTCATCGATGAAGATGCACGTACTGCAGATATCATTTTCGCAACCAGCGATCAGTTGGCACGTGCGATTGGTTCACAAGGTCAGAACGTTCGTCTGGCATCTGAATTGACTGGCTACAAGCTGGACATGATGCTGGAAGAGGAATACTACGCCCGTCAACAAAACGAAGCGCAACAATATTTAGACATGTTTGTTACCCGTCTGGATATCGCGGAAGATTTGGCGATGGCATTGGTAGAAATGGGCTTCACCTCGCTTGAAGAAATTGCTTATGTTCCTGCAGAAACGTTTGATGAAATCGAACTGGATGCGGAACTGGTTGAACTACTGCAAAGCCGTGCGAAAGAAATTGCACTTGCTGATGCATTACAACAGCAAGAGAACATACAAGCGCCAAGTGAAGAACTTGTTGCAATGGAAGGCATGACAGTAGAGATCGCGCAAGCGCTAGCAGCTCGTGGTGTGGTAACAGTGGATGATTTAGCAGATCAGGCGACTGACGATATCGAAGATATTGAAGGTTTGGGTGCTGAGAAAGCAGGTCAACTCATTATGAAAGCGCGCGAATCATGGTTTAACTAGGAGGTAGTATATGACGGACAAGTCGATTAAAGAGTTAGCCCTCAATGTGGGTAGTCCAGTTGAGAAGCTCCTAGAGCAGGTTCGTGAGGCAGGTTTACCACAGCGTAAAGCTGACGATATTATTACCACCGAACAACAAGATAGCTTGATGAGCCATGTGAAAAAGTCACAGGGTTCAGAAAGCCAAGCAGGGCAAATCACGTTGAAACGTAAAACGACTAGTACGGCTAAAGTAGCCAGTACTTCAGGTAAGGCGAAAACGATTAATGTAGAAGTTCGCAAGAAGCATACATTTGTTAAGCCGGATCCAGAGCAGATCAAAGCAGAAGCATTGGCGAAAGCCAAGGCTGAGCAACAGGCTAAAGCTGCGCCTGAGCAGAATACAGCACAAGCTGCTTCTGCTGAAGCTCCAAAAACTGGCGTAAATAACGCGAATAAAGCTCTAGAAGCGATGCGTGCTGCTGCAAAGCAAACCAGCGACAAGCAAGAAGTTTCTAAAGCTGCAGTTGTGGTAAAACGCAAATCAACCAACAAGCCGATTGTGAAGCAAGTTGTTAAACCAACTGAAACCGCTGAACAGAAAAAGGCACGTGAAGCAGAAGCAGCAAAATTAAAAGCTGTTGAAGAAGCAGCACGTCGTAAAGCGGCTGAAGAAGCGCAGCAACGTACGCTTGAACAAATGCGTCAAATGGCGTCTAAGTACACCGCGGAAGATACTGCTGCAACGATTCGTGTTGTTGATGATTCTCCTCTGGCTGCCGGTCTTGTTGGTCAGGCATATGAAGACTCATTTGCGAAAGAAGACCGCGAAATCAAACGTGGTACGAATACGCCGAGCGCGCGTGCACCGAAAAAAGGTGGTCGTCGTGGTCAGGAAGAGCAAAGCTTCAGCAAACAGCCTAAGCGCGGTTTAAAAACCAGTCAAGGCAACAAGCACGGCTTCGAAAAACCTGTGAAAAAACAGGTTTACGATGTTGAAATCGGTGAAACGATTGTCGTTGCTGACTTAGCTGCGAAAATGGCAGTTAAGGTTCGTGAAGTGATTAAATCACTCATGAAAATGGGTGAATTGGTTACTCAGAACCAGGCGATTGATCAAGAAATTGCTGCACTTGTTGTGGAAGAAATGGGCCATAATCCGGTACTGGTTTCTGATACACAAGCTGAAGATAACTTGCTTGAAGCAGCTGAAGAAGCACGTGGTGCGCAATCTACGCGTGCGCCTGTTGTTACCATTATGGGTCACGTTGACCATGGTAAAACATCGCTGCTTGACCGTATTCGTCGTGCAAAAGTGGCTGCTGGCGAAGCGGGCGGTATCACACAGCATATCGGTGCTTACCATGTAACTACTGATAAAGGTATGATTACATTCCTTGATACTCCGGGACACGCAGCATTTACTGCAATGCGTTCACGTGGTGCGAAAGCAACAGATATCGTGGTTCTGGTTGTTGCAGCAGATGATGGTGTAATGCCACAAACTGCAGAAGCAATTGACCATGCACGTGCTGCAGGTACACCAATCATTGTTGCAATCAACAAGATGGATAAAGAATCTGCTGATCCAGATCGCGTATTGAATGAATTGACTGTGAAAGAAATCGTGCCAGAACAATGGGGTGGTGACGTTCCAGTGGCAATGGTTTCTGCACATACTGGTCAAGGCATTGATGAACTTCTTGATATTATTTCGATTCAAGCTGAACTTCTAGAGCTTAAGGCATCTGAAGAAGGTGCTGCACAAGGTGTCGTAATTGAAGCACGCGTAGATAACAGCCGTGGTGCAGTAACATCTATTCTGGTTCAAAACGGTACATTGAAAGTAGGTGATCTTGTTCTTGCCGGTTCATCTTATGGTCGCGTTCGTGCGATGACGGATGAAAATGGTCAGCGTATCAAATCTGCAGGTCCTTCGATTCCAGTGGAAATTCTGGGTCTTCCAGAAGCGCCAATGGCAGGTGACGAAGTTCTTGTGGTCAGCGATGAGAAGAAAGCACGTGAAGTTGCCGATGCGCGTATGGATCGTGAACGTCAAAAACGTCTTGAGCGTCAATCTGCAATGCGTCTTGAAAACATCATGGCGTCTATGGGCAAGAAAGATGTGCCTATCGTAAATGTTGTGTTGAAAACTGACGTACGCGGTACCTTGGAAGCCTTGCATGTAGCACTTGCTGAGCTTGCGACTGATGAAGTTAAAGTACGTATCATCGGTTCTGGTGTAGGTGCGATCACTGAGTCTGACGTGACACTGGCTGAATCTTCAGAAGCAGTTCTACTCGGCTTTAACGTACGTGCGGACAACGCTGCGCGTCAAAAAGCAGATGCAGACAGTATCGACATTCGTTACTACTCAATCATCTATCAATTGATTGATGATGTGAAAGCAGCAATGAGCGGTAAGCTTGCACCAGAACATCGTGAAACGATTCTGGGTGTTGCACAAGTACGTGAAGTATTCCACTCAAGTAAGTTTGGTGCGGCTGCGGGCTGTATGGTACTTGAAGGCGTATTGCATCGTAACAAACCGATTCGCGTATTACGTGATGATGTGGTTGTGTTCCAGGGCGAGCTTGAATCTCTTCGTCGCTACAAAGAAGTGGTTGAAGAAGTTCGTGCCGGTATGGAATGTGGTCTTGCGGTGAAAGGCTATAAAGACATCAAAGCACTTGATAAGATCGAAGTGTACGATGTTCAACTGATTAAACGGAGTCTTTAATGGCGGGTAGTCAACGTCTGAAGCGTATGGCGGATACAGTACAACGCGAGTTGTCAGAACTGATCCGTCAGGAGCTGAAAGATCCACGCTTAGGTGGTCTCGTGACCATCTCTGCGGTGAAGGTGAGCCCAGACCTGGGATATGCGGAAGTTTATGTCACTGTGATGGGACGTGAACTTGGCGATGAGCAAAGCCAAGAAGCCAATAAAGAAACTTTGGATGTGTTGAACAAAGCATCTGGTTTCTTGCGCCATGAGCTGAGTCGTCGTATCAAAACCCGTATTACGCCTCGTCTACGTTTCCATTATGATAAGACCAATGCATATGGTAACTATATGTTTGGTCTGATCGCTGAAGCAGTGAAGGACTTACCTGAAGCTGAAGCAAAAAAAGATGATGAATAAGTCTTAGGACTAAAAAAGCTACCTTCGGGTGGCTTTTTTTATCTCTAGATTTTTTTAGATTTAAAAGAACTTGAATTGCTTGCTCAATTAATCGAAATCATCATTACGATTGATTTTCTTTTCATAAAAGGTACGACGGCGTGAGCGCTGCCAAGGCAGAGGGCGTTCCAGCGTTTCCGGAACCTCGCCACTCAAAGAGCGTAAACGCAAATGTAATGCAGCCTGTGCCATCAGATTGGCAGATACCGGTGCGGTAATGAAGGCGAACAGGGTGATGAGCACTTCAGCAAAACCGAAACGGCCATATATGGCCGAGAACAGAATTGAGGCCATCAAAAAGCTGCCCAGGCCCAAAGTACTGGATTTGGTCGGGGCGTGCAGACGCATAAACAGATCGGGCAGACGGACCATACCGATCCCGCCGACCAACATAAAGAAAGCACCAATCAATAAAAAAATCGACACCAGTATTTCTAAAATTAAGGACATTTAAAAACTCCTAGTCGATCACATGGCCAGTGGTGAAATAACGTGCCAAGGCTGTAGTCGAAACAAAGCCAAGCATCGCAACCAGTAAGGCCCCTTCAAACAGGAAGCTGCTACTCCAGTAAATCCCTAAAATGACAATCAGACAGGTGGCATTCAGGAACAGGGTGTCGAGTGCCAACAGACGATCCACGATAGAAGGGCCAGTGATGAGTCGGATCAGGCAGAGTAACATCGAGACAGTGATAGCACCTAGGCAAATCATTAATGCATAAGGCAGAATAGTCATGCTTTTTCTCCTGTCTGTGCGCTGAAAATTTCAATCAGAGGCTGTTCGTAGCGCTGTTTGATTGTTTCGATTTCTGCTGCTTCATCCTCTGTGCTTAAGGCATGAACCAGAATATCACCACGATCCTGATCAATGCCTGCAGATACTGTACCGGGCGTTGTGGTAATGATCATTGCCAGCAAGGCATTGACTTCCTCATGCTCGGTTTCCAAAGGCACGCGAAACCATTTTGGATGCAGGTTCTTGGTTGGACCAAGTACCAGTTTTGCGACTTTAATATTGGCTACTACAATATCCCAAACCACGACAAAGAAAAGGCGCACGGCAGGAGCCCACTGGATATTCGGGGTATAGTCAATAAAAGGTGCAACCATTTTCGGAATGACAATCGCCAGAACCAGCGCGAAAAGCAATGTTCCAGCTTCCAGATTATGTGCCAGTAGAATCCAGCTTAGCCCAACGATCACAGAAACTAGCGGATGCGGGAACCAACGTTGCAGGAATGATACAGCCATTAAGGTCCCTCCACCGGTTTAAGTTGATTATCATCATATCTGTTTTGTTCAACATACTGCTGATCAATCTGGCGTTGCTTGAATTCAGAAATATTTTCACCTTCCAGAGTGGCTTCCGAAATCGTATAAGGAACCAGATGTGCATTCGGATCGACTGTCTCACCACCGTACTTGGTTTCAGGTAAATAGCTTGGATCAAAAGGTTGCACACTAATAAACTGGCCTTCTGCATCGCGTTTTAACAAGGCAGCTTCATAAACCGGATTATTTTTAATCTGTTCCGCAGTCTGATAATTATATTGATAGATCGGTCCGGCAAACACCACATAGGCAGTCAGGCCAGCAAGCAATAGATAGATTACACGATCATTACGTGCCGGTGCCTTACTTGGTAAAGCTTCATATTTGTGAAAATCTTCAGAATTAAGGTCATCCTCAGGTCTGGTCGAACGCCAGAACAGCACGAAACCAACCCTGGTAAAGGCCAGAATACTGAGGAAGCTTACCAATAAAATGGTCAGGATAATAATCATCTGATAGTCTGAATTGGCAGAAGCCTGCAAAATAAAGACTTTACCGAAGAAACCACTAAACGGTGGCAGGCCTGCCATCATCAAGGCAATGATGAAATAGACAATCGAAACCAGCTTGTTCTGTTTCATCAGTGGCGCGATTTTAAAATGATCCTTAAATTCGCCGCGCTGTGAGGTAATCCAGCCTGACAGGATATAAAAGGCTGCGCCAATCAGGGTACTGTGCACCATATAATACAATGCACCGGCCCAGGCTGCAGTCGTATTCATACCGATTGCTACCAGAATTGTTCCGACTGAAGACAGCACCATAAAGCCGATAAAACGGCGCAGACGTTCTGTGCCGATTGCACAAATCACGCCATAAACCGACGTAATCAGACCAATCACCAGCAGGCAATTCATCAGAATCTGGTGGCTGTATTCATCATCAAAAACAGTTCCATTAATCCGTAAAATTGCATACACCCCGACTTTGGTCATAATGGTAAAGAGTGCTGCCACAGGTGTGGTGGCTACGGCATAGGTTTTGGGTAACCAGAAGCCGAGCGGTAACATCGCTGCTTTAATTCCAAACACGACAAACAGCATTAATCCACCAGCAACCGCCAGCTTGTGCTGATCTTCAGCGAGGGTAGGCATCAAGCGGGCCACATCTGCCATATTCAGACTGCCGACACTGCCATAAATCATCCCGAGTCCAATCAGGAACAGGGCAGAAGCAAACAGGTTGATGGTGACGTAATGGATTCCCAGCTGGAAACGGGCCTTGCCTTGTCCATGTAGCAGTAGTACATAGGATGCCATCAACAATATTTCAAAAAACACGAACAGGTTAAACAGGTCACCGGTCAGGAAGGCACCGGTCAAACCCATGAGCAGGAAATGTACCATGGCATGGAAATAACGCCCACGCATATCCCATTCTTTACTGGCATACCAGAGCACCGGCACTGCAAGGGCATAGGTCAAAACCAGCATCATCGCAGAGAGCTGATCGAGAACCAGTACAATACCAAAAGGTGCGACCCATTCGCCCAGCGTATAAACATTGATCTGACCCTGACTACTGTCTACTAAATAGCTGACAGCAATGATCAGGCCCAAGATACTTGAGACATAGCTGATACCCCGACGCCAGGGCTGACGCCAGTCCGTCGCCAGAGAGCCTGAACCCGGGTTGCCTAAAAGAACCAGGACAAAAGCGGTAAAGGCCGGTAAAAGAATACTGAAAATAGGGGTATGTTGATTCCAGAAATTGAGAAGATCAGTCATTAAGGCTCATCCTCGCGCGGGTCAAGATTTGGTATTTCTTCTTTGGAGTCAACGTGGTCTGTTCCTGATTCGTAGCGGCTACGCAATGCCAGTTGGACAATAAAGGCAGTGGTGGCAAAGCCAATCACGATGGCTGTCAGCACCAGTGCCTGAGGAAGGGGATCGGTCACTTTCGAGGCTTCAGTCAATACTGCAGGCGAATTCATCTGAATTCGGCCCATGGCAAATAAAAACAGGTTGACTGCATAACCAATCATGGCGAGACCCAACACTACCGGGAAGGTACGGGCACGTAGGATCAGATAAATGCCTGTGGCCGTCAGCAGGCCAATCGCAGAGGCTAATAAAAATTCTAAACTGATCATTCTATTATCCTCTTGGTACAGGGCCAGTCATGCTTGAGTGACGTGAATCGCCCAAGACTGAAATCATCAGCATCGTTGCACCCACAACAGTGACATAGACGCCAACATCAAACAGCGCAGCCGAAGCCAAATGCATTTCTCCAATCATTGGCGGAGAGACATAAATATGTGCACTGGTCAGGAATGGACGTGACCAGAACCAGGCTGCGATTCCAGTCAATCCTGCAATCGTTAAGCCGATCCCGATCCAGATTTCATACAGGCGACCGGATTTGGCGCCAAGCAACTGTTCGGTTTTGTCCTGTCCCACTGCGATATATTGAATAATAAGTGCCAGTGAAGTCACTAGTCCGGCAATAAAACCACCGCCCGGCAGGTTATGGCCACGCATAAAGATATACAGGCTGACTACCAGCGCGACCGGCAAAATCCAGGATGCGGTAATACGCAACATCAGCGGGGATGGGTTAAAACGATAGGTCAGGCCCTGGGTCATGGTGGTGCCATGCGCACGCATGCCATCCATCAGGCTGAGTACACCAATCGCTGCAATGCCGAGTACAGTAATTTCGCCGAAGGTATCGAAACCACGGAAATCGACCAGAATTACATTCACGACATTGGTTCCGCCGCCCAGTGGAATCGACTGTTGCAGGAAGAACCATGAAATGGAATTGTGATCACGGGTCATGATCAGCCAGGCAATTGCCGCAATCCCGAGACCGCCGCCCAAGGCAATAATGGCATCACGCCAGCGACGGGTCGGACTCGATTCATACGGTGTTAACTGAGGCAGTAAAGATAAACTCATCAGTAGTAGAACCGTGGTGACCACATCGACCGTAATCTGGGTCAATGCCAGATCGGGCGCCGAGAAGCCGATAAAGACCATGGTGACGACCAGGCCGACTGCACCGCTAATCAGTACCGCTTTAATCCGCTCATGATGGAACCACAGCAGCATCCAGCAGGCAGAGAACAGCAGTAACCACAAGATAATCGCCAGGGCAGGGGCATGGGTCAGCTCGCGTGTACCCGTACCCACTGCATTGCTGAGTAATGGGAACCCCACCAGCCCGACGGTAAAAATTACAATCCACAATAAATAGCTTTGCAATTTGCCATTTTCAGTGGCACGGCGGAAACGGCGTGAATTCAGCAGCAAATTTTTCAAAAACAGGTCGAACAGCACTCGGCCCTGTAAGCGGCCCAGTTTTGGATCCAGGTCGATTTCACGTAAGGCGCCACCTTTGGCGAGAGAAAAGTAAAAGATTATTCCGCCGAGCAGAGAAATCACACTCATCAGAAGGGGCAGGTTGAAACCATGCCAAAGCGCCAGATGAGTGCCTTCAAAGGCAAAATTCTGGGTGGTGGCTTGAGTAGTGCTGTTGACAATTTTTTCCACCAGAAGAGCCGGTAATAGACCGACTAAAATACATAAAATTGCTAACAAAGTGGCCGGTGCGCGCATACCAAAGGCAGGTTCATGTGCATCTTTATTCGGGACCTGCTTGCCTAGCGGACCATCGAAAAAGACTCCATGCACCAGTCGAATGGAATAAGCCACCGCAAAAATCCCGGCCAGTGTCGCGACAATAGCAGAGCCGACCATAAGTGGACCACTTAAACTGGCGACCAGTTCGGTAAAGAACATTTCCTTAGACAGGAAACCATTGGTCAACGGTACACCCGCCATGGATGCTGCCGTGATCATGGTCAGCGTGGCGGTAAATGGCAGTAATTGCCATAGGCCAGACAGTTTACGTAAGTCACGAGTCCCGGATTCATGATCGATGATGCCGGCAATCATAAACAGTGCCGCTTTAAAGGTGGCATGGTTAATAATATGGAAAATCGCTGCTGCAACAGCCAATGGTGAACCAATCCCGAGCAGACACATGATCAGACCTAAATGGCTGATGGTGGAATAGGCGAGCAAGCCTTTCAGGTCTTCCTTAAAAATGGCAAAGAAGGCGGCCATGCACAGGGTAAACAGACCAACAAAGGTCACAATATTATGAAACAGTGCAGCACCGGCAAAGATCGGGAGCAAACGTGCTACCAGGAATAAACCGGCTTTGACCATGGTGGCCGAGTGCAAATAGGCAGAGACCGGTGTCGGTGCAGCCATGGCATTGGGCAACCAGAAGTGAAACGGGAACTGCACACTTTTGGTAAAGGCGCCGAGTAAAATCAGCAACAAGGTTGGAACAAATAAATGATGGGACTGAATCTGTTCAGTCATCATCAGGATTTGATCAAGCTGATAGGTGCCGGTAATTTGACCGAGCAGGACAAAACCGCCCAGCATCGCCAGACCACCCATTCCGGTAATGGTCAGGGCCATACGTGAGCCACGTTGTGCCGCTTCGTAATTGCTCCAGTAACCTACCAGCAAGAAGGAGGAAATACTGGTTAGTTCCCAGAAAACCAATAAGATAATCAGGTTATTCGACAATGAAATTCCGAGCATCGCCGCCATAAACAGCATCAGCAGGAGATACAGTTTGCTCAGTGAATTTTTTGGATTAAGGTAATAATAGGCATAAATATAAATCAGGGTACCAATTCCGCTGATCAGCAAGGCAAACAGCAGTCCCAGAGAATCCAGGCGAAAACTGAAATCGATGCCGAGCTGGGGCAGCCAGGACCAGGTCTGGGTCATCACTGCGCCGTCAAATATGGCAGGCGCCTGACTCAATAATAATAAGAAACTGCTGAGGCTGACACCAATTGCCCCTAAAGCCGTTACCCCGCGCGAAAATTGCTTCAGCCACGAGACAAGGGTTGTGCCTAATACTAACGGTAACAATATAATAATCGGCAGCACACTCGTATCCATTGTCATGATTTAGGTTTTGACCAACCTAAGGTGAATCTTTATCTTTCAAGGACTACAGAACCACAAGGAGCGACCCAAACTTCTCAATCTTGAAAGCCAAAAGAATATTCAAAAAGAATATAAAACAGTTGTATTGCGCAACTTATAAACGATAGCAAATTCCGATTTTACAATGAAATTCGCAAATAAAACCGATCATATTACAGGATAACAACAACATCAACGTTTTTATGTAGAACTTATAAATTATACGCCGGCTCGGTTTTAACAGGCGCTGCATGCTTAAACAGATCATCCAGAAGTGACCGAAAATTAAGATTAAATTGCAGGCATTGATTGTAAATTTGACTCAAAATAGTTTAATCAGGGCAAAAAGAGAATGCTGAAAAGGCTTCCTTGTTTACTCAAACAGTCGCTCTTATTTTTTTGAATCTGTTTAGAGCGACTGAGGTAGCGTCGGATGATGCTCCTGAGCAAGTAAAGCGAGCAATTCTTGTTGCTGTTCCGGATTTAACTGTTGTTGAATCATTTGCAATACAGCAAGCGGTGTGATGGGTTCGGTGACCGTTTCCAATAAAGTATCTTCGGGCGAGATATCTTTATTTCGCTGCAGTTCCAGCTCTGCGTAGATCTGATCAAACTGGGTTTTCATACTTTCAAGATGAATGGGGTGCAGCTGTTTATTTTCCAGTTTCAGACATTGAAAGGCGTGTGCCTGTTCCAGTAATTCAGGCCGGTTGCCGGTCGCAATAATCTGCAAGTTAGGAAAAGCCTGATGCAGGCGTGACAGGATTACTGCTGCCATCTCCTGATCCAGTTGATGATCAATCGCATCAATCAGTAAAACACCTGTACCTTCCTGACATGGAAATAAACTATTGGGATTCAATAGACAAAGACGCCGCACAATATCACCCACCAGCGCAATCCAGTTGCGGATACTGTTGGGCAGTTGCTGGAAGCTAAAGGTCTGTTGCTGATAGGTTACCATCAGTTGCAGCTTGGGCTGGTATTTTAAATATATCTGGCTGACTTCTGGCATGATCAGCGACAGGGCCTGTTTTAAAGCGGTGAGATTTGGTGCATGCAGATGTGCCTGGGCTTTCTCGATCTGCCGAGCCAGTTCATCTCCGCGACTGTTTTCAGGCTGCTGCAAGGCACGCGCCAAAATCTGGTCCATAATCTTGGCACTTTGCGCATTTTCAATATCACTGATTTCACGAAACCATTCAAAAAAACGAGCAAAGGTGGTGAAAGGAATCGCAGCGATTTCATAAGCATGTGCGGACTGGAGAATGGCCGGGTTATTTTTGCTGAGCAGATTGACTTCATTGGTAAAGCGTTCAGCAGGATAATAGGCAATTAGCGGCAAACCGAGCAGGGGATCGTGCAAGCGGGCTTTGTGATACAGGCTGAGCATGCTTTCAAGCTGTGAGGTTTCTGCTTTGCTAAAACCCAGACCCTGACTGTTTAGGGTCTTGTAGATTTGCCATGAACAGCTTTGTAGGTTCGCAGGCTCAGACTGACTGGATTCTGGCAAGCTGCCCATCTCTTCAGGAAAACCAATCCGGATGTCAATTTTGGATTGCAGCCGGTTTTGCATGATGTCCTGATCTTGCATCACAAGACCGGCAGCACGGCTGTCGCGATAACGGGCTGCAAACCAGGTCAGTGCCTGATAGCTAAAACGTAAAAGCGTAGTTTTGCCAGTTCCCTGATTGCCCAGAATCAAGGTGACCGGGCATTGCGGATAATTAAACTGAAGCTGAATGTCGGAAAAATGCAGGGTATGTTTCAGTTGAAACGCTTGGATGTGCATAGATCACCTGTCCTATGAGGTTTACATCCATGCCATGCACTTTAACCGACTGCCTGCCGAAGCGACTGTGGCATTTTGATCTTCAGTTGCTGAATCAGGTCATAAATGTGATGAATATTTAAACTCACTTTAGCACGTGTACAGGCCACGTAAAGTAATCTTAATTCTTCATCACTAATTTTATGGTCTTTTTCATTCAGCTTAAATTGATAGTCATCTTCAATATGAACCCGATCCCATTCCAGACCTTTGGCCTTGTGTGCCGTGGAAATAATATAATCGGCTTGGGCAATTGGGGTGATTTTAGCCAGGGCTTTCTTTAGTGGATCAGTCCCATGTTCGTCCACCAGTTTGACCAGTGGCTTGATGTCACTACCTTCATTGGTTTCACAATATTCATGGACATCATGCCAGGAGTTGAACCAGGCTAGTTCCGGCACATCAACCACACGTTTGCCCTGTTTCAGCATGGCAGCCGCATCGACAAAACGATTCAGTTTGACATGGTCGGCTTGCAGGCTGACTTTATCACCACGAACTAAACCCGCTAATAACAATTCCATGGCGCGGGCATTGGTCCGGCATAAAATTGCATCGCGCATTTTGGTATGCGGTTTATTCACGACTTTAGAGTCTAATTGCGGATTGCCGAGTAAAGGCACAGTTTCATTTAAGGCACCTAAAATGGCATTGGCATTCAGGGCAATTTCAGGACCGAAACGAAATGAGGTGGTCAGACGTGATTCTGGTAAGGGCAGTTGCTGCATGGCATTGACTGCACCACGCCAGGCATAAATCTGCTGATGCGCGTCTCCGACATAAATCACCTGGGTGCTGCGCTGTTTCAGCAAAATCCCCAGCATTAAGGGATCGGCATCCTGTGCCTCATCGAATAGCACATAATCGGCCGGGATATTCGGTTCAGACAGCGCCCAGAGTTTCAGGTAAATGTCATGACCGATGCCGGCCTGATGATTTGGATCAATCGACTCTAACCAGCGTCGCTCGACTGCCGGATAAAGTTTCTTCTGTAAAGTCTCGATATCATCCGAATGCAGCCAGCTTGGCGCCTGAATATGCCGCGGGGCAGGATACTGCGAACTGGTCGAGCAGAAATAGCCGACCGCATTGGCAACCAAACTTGCCAGACGAGAAGGCATCAATACATATTTTTCATAACGCCCACCCATCATACGGCGCATGGTCATCGGTTCAAGCCGGTATTCTTTGGCAATAAAACTTGGACTCAAGCGTGGCAAGCGCAGTTTGTCAGTGACTCCACGTGGAACACTGCGAAACGCCAGCGAGTGAAAAGTGCGGCAATCGACACCTCGGTGAAACTTGGCCTGCGCTTCACTGGCAATGGCCTTGTTAAAAGCCAGATACATGCCACGTCTTTGTGGCATGGCATCACTGATCATTTGCAGGGTAGTGGTTTTACCTGTGCCCGCATAGGCAATCACCTTAAAGGATTTACCCAGACGTGCGTTATCAATGGCAGTGGCCTGCTCATAGGTCGCGGTCGGTTTTTTTAAATCAGACACAGATGAATTCAAGGCTTAATGCTGACGGTTGGCTTTTTCAACCAGGCCGGATAAGCCTTGGCGACGTGCCAGTTCATTTAATACCAATTGCACATCCAGGTCGAAATAGCCGAGCATGACGATAGTATGGAACCACAGATCTGCCACCTCATAAATCAGATCATTTTTATTGTCTTCAGAGACCTGAGCGTTGAAATCTTTGGCAGCCAGCACGGTCTCAAAGCTTTCTTCACCGACTTTTTCCAGAATCTTGTTCAGGCCTTTATGGTACAACTTGGCCACATAAGATGAATCTGGATCGGCCTGTTTGCGTTCTGCCATCATCTGACCCAGATAGGACAAGACTTCGACCTGTTCAGATTGGGCGGTTGACGCTTCCATCGCCAGCGTATGCGGATTCGTGGATTTTTCGCCATAAATCGCAGAGGGATCTTTCAACTGTGCATCGACAATTTCCCAGCCATTTGGCGTGAGTTTGCGATAGAAACAGGATTCGCGACCGGTATGGCAGGCAATGCCGCCATGCTGTTCAATTTGCAGCACAATTACATCGGCATCACAGTCCAGACGGATTTCATGTACCGTTTGAAAATGTCCTGATTCTTCGCCCTTATGCCATAACTTGCTACGTGAACGGGAGAAATACACGGCTTGGTTTTTCTCAGCCGTCAGTGCCAGCGCTTCACGATTCATCCAAGCCACCATCAAGACACGACCAGTTTGATGATGCTGGGCAATGGCAGGGACTAATCCTTGTTCGTTAAATTTTACTTCATCGAGCCATTGCGCGTTGTTCATAAGGGTTTCCATCATTTCAATCAAAATATAAAAATACGGATAGGAAATATCCGCAGATAGTGTACGTGATCTCGCAGCATTTGCGGCAAAAATCTGTGTCGATAAAGACAGGCTATGTCGTGTGTGATCCAGATGAGCTTGCTTTCACCTAGAGATTTAAAACTGAGACATCAAAAAAGCCGCCCGATCGGCGGCTCGTATTTTCAGGAAATTATCCCAGTAAAAATTACCAGTGTTCGCCCGGGAACAGCCGTGCATATGCTTTTTGCACCAAGTTTAATTTTTGTGGTTGGCCCACAGATGCAGTTGAACTTGGGAACAGGTTATAGCCAATCGACATCAAGACATTGTTGATATCCGGTGCAATTGAATAGGTAATGGAAGCCAGGCGGCCCAAACCGGTCGCCACTTTTTTCGAACGTTTCACAATCGCATAGGCAATCAGGTCAGCCGCCTGTTCTGGGGAAAGCGTCGGTACATATTTATAGATTTTGGTCGGCGCAATCATCGGGGTACGCACCAAAGGCATATAGATCGATGTGATTGCGATTTTATGTGAATGTACTTCTGCAGACAGGCAGCGGCTAAAGGCATCCAGTGCAGCTTTTGAAGCGACATAGGCTGAAAAACGGGTGGCATTGGCCAGTACGCCAATCGAACTGATGTTAATAATATGACCCGCGCGACGAATCATCATTTGCGGCAGGATATTCATCACCAGACGCACCGCGCCGAAATAGTTCAGCTGCATGGTACGTTCAAAATCATGAAAACGATCTACCGACTCATGTACGGCACGGCGAATCGAACGTCCTGCATTATTGATCAGAATATCAATATGATCGACTGAGGCAATAATCTGTTTGGAAACTTCATCAATCGCTTCCATATTGTTTAAATCACATGGAAAGATTGAGGCTTTGCCGCCTTTGGCTTCAATTTCTGATTTTACTTGTTCTAGGGTTTCCTGAGTACGGGCCACCAGTAAAACATGGGCACCTGCATCAGCCAGTTGATGTGCTGTCGTTAAACCAATACCGCTGGATGCACCGGTAATCAGGACGGTTTTACCTGCAACACGTTTTTCCAGTTGTTTGTGTAGTCTAGTTTTCACGTTTGTTATCCCTAACCTGAGTTCGATGAAATCCACTTAACCTTTTAGCATATTTTGGAAAGTTGGCTTATTGGGGTTCAAACAATAAGCCACTACAGCAGCCATGATATTCACCATGAAATTATTTACCGAACGATGACGTGAATGTTCAAGTTGATGTAAATTTTTTAATTGATCATTCACTGTTTCGATCAATCCTCTTCTGCAAAGTAATTGTTTTTCTTCTTCAGTT